>JBAVQZ010000213.1:0-2516 GCA_049694515.1 Paracoccaceae bacterium
GCCAGAATCGTCGGAACGCGCGACAATCGGACCAGCGCGGCGGCCAGCGCCACGACACATCCGATGGCCGCCGAAAGTCGCAGATCACCCAGGAACATGCCGAACAATTCGGCCAGGACATCGCCAATAATCGTCATTCCACCACCTCCGTCACCGGCGGCCGGGCCATCGACGCGGCCAGCAGCCCCGTGGCCAGGAACAGCGCTGCAAAAATGAAGAGTGCGAGGTCCTGCCCCGGCCAGTCGATTCCCAGCCCCTCGCCCGTCCAGAACACGCCGAAGGCCGAAAGCATCACGCCGACGCCGAATTTCAGCGTGTTCTCCGGCACCCGGGACAGCGGGCGGTGGATCAGAACGCCAGCGCCCAGAACCAGAAGGCAGGCGGCCAGCGCGCCGAACCCGGCGGGCCACAGCAGGCCCTTGCCCGCGCCCACGGCGATCACGATGAACACCACTTCCAGCCCTTCCAGCAGCACCGCCTTGAAGGCCGCGATGCCGGCGATCCAGTTCAGCGTGTCCATGCGCCGGTCGCCGGATTCGTCCAGTTCGCGGGTCTCGCGGGCGAATATCGCTTCCTCGTCATGCAACGGGATCACCCCCGCCGCGCGCAGTGCCGCCTTGCGCAGCCAGCCGATGCCGAACAGCAGCAGCAGCACCCCGATCACCAGTTGCAGCAGATGCAGCGGCACGAGGTTCAGCAGCGGCCCCAGGATCACCACGATCGCCGCCAGCAGCGCCAGCGCCGCCGCCGTGCCGGACACCGCCGGACGCCAGCCCCTGAGCGTTGCCACCGCCAGAACGATGGTGAAGGCCTCCACCACCTCGACCGTCGAGGCGAGGAAGGCCGAGCCGATCGCGGGGGCCGCCGTTGACCATTCAATCATGTCGCACCCTCCTACCTGTTTTCCTCATGCGCCTCGAAGACGCGCCTTGCGTAATCGTCCAGCACGGCCTCGCAGCCTTTCAGCCGCGTCTCGGCCTCCACCGCCCGCTCGGCGCCGTAGAAATCCAGCTTGCGGATCTTGGCGAGCCAACCCTGAAGCTTCTTGAGATCGACGTCGTTTTCCTCGAGCTCGGCAAAGGTGAAATGGCCGGCGGTCACTTCCTTGGCGACCTCGCGCTCGAAATCGTCGCATTTGTCGAGGAATTCCTCATAGGCGTCATCGCGGTCCGCCTTGAACCGGGCGATCACCTTTTCCTCCTGCGCGCGGTCCAGCGCCACGGTTTCCAGCAGGACGCAGTCGCCGCCGCCTTCGGAAATCTCGTTTTCCAGCATTTTCAGGCGGCGCACATGGTCGTCGGTCCGCGGCAGCAGACACACCCCACCCTGAAGATAGACCGCACCCATGCCCTTCAGCCGCCGCCAGACCGCCATGCGTTTCGCGGCCGGGTCCGGCGGCATCTTGTAGGTGAGCAGGAGCCATGCAATCTCATCCATGGCTCAAATAGAAATGTAACGGCCGCTACAAGTCAACAGAAAAGTTGGAACTGAACAGACTCAGCCGCGGATCGCCTCCAGCATCACATGTACATTCTCGGGATCGGCGTCGGGCGTGATTCCGTGGCCAAGGTTGAAGATATGCGGCCCGCCCGAGAACGCCTTTACGATGCGCTTTGTCTCGCGCACCAGGTCCTCGCCGCCGGTGACCATAAGCTTCGGGTCAAGATTGCCCTGCACACAGCCGTCCACCTGGACATGCGCCGCACCCCAATCCGCCGAGACCGAGTTGTCCAGGGCCACGCAATCGGCACCGGTGGTCTTGGCGAAGCCGATATATTTCTCGCCCGCCTGGCGCGGGAAGGCGATCACCGGAACGCCGGGGTGGCGGGCCTTCAGCGCGGCGATGATCTCTTTCGCGGGGGCCAGTGCGTATTTGTCGAACGCCGCGCCCTTCAGCGATCCGGCCCAGCTGTCGAACAGCTTGACGACCTCGGCGCCGGCGTCGATCTGCGCCGACAGGTATTCGATCGTCCCGGCGGTCAGGCGCTCCATCAGCGCGTCGAAAGTGGCCGGATCCTCGGCCATCAGCTTGTGCGCCGGGCCCTGATCGGGCGTCCCGCGCCCGGCGATCATGTAAGTGGCCACCGTCCAGGGCGCGCCGGCAAAGCCGATAAGCGGCACCGCGCCCGCCAGTTCGCGGCGCACGATCCGCACGGTCTCATAGATCGGCGCGAGGTGTTCATGCACGTCTTCGGCCGGTTTGAGCGCCGCGACCCCCTCCGGGCCGGTGATCGTGGACAGGCGCGGCCCCTCGCCGGCGACGAACCACAGATCCGCCCCCAGCGCCTGCGGCAGCAGCAGGATGTCGGCGAACAGGATCGCCGCGTCGAAGCCGAAGCGGCGGATCGGCTGGAGCGTGACTTCGGCGGCGAGCTCGGGGGTGTAGCACAGCGACAGGAAATCGCCCGCCTTCGCCCGCGTCGCGCGGTATTCCGGCAGGTAGCGGCCCGCCTGCCGCATCAGCCAGACCGGCGGCACCGCCTGCGTTTCCCCCGCCAGCGCGCGCATCAGTTTTC
>JBAVQZ010000214.1:0-3956 GCA_049694515.1 Paracoccaceae bacterium
GTGCTGCGCCGCGCCGTCGCGCGCGCCTGGTCGCGCGTCTGAGAGGGAGGAAACCGATGGCAGACAAGATGCACCTGAAGATGACGGTTAACGGCCAGGCGGTCGAAACGCTGGCCGAGCCGCGCGAATTGCTGATCCATGTGCTGCGCGAGCGGCTGGGCATCACCGGCCCCCATATCGGCTGCGAGACCACGCATTGCGGCGCCTGCACCGTGGACCTGGACGGCAAGTCGGTGAAATCCTGCACCGTCTTCGCCGCGCAGGCCGACGGCGCCGAGATCACCACGGTCGAAGGGATCGGCAGCCCCGACAAGCTGCATGTGCTGCAGGAGATGTTTCGCGAACATCACGGGCTGCAATGCGGCTTCTGCACGCCGGGGATGATCACCCGCGCCTGGCGGCTGCTGCAGGAGAACCCGGACCCCAGCGAGGAGGACATCCGCTTCGGCATGTCGGGCAACCTGTGCCGCTGCACCGGCTACCAGAACATCGTGAAGGCCATCATGGCCGCCGCCACCGAGCTGCACGCCGCGAAGGAGGCCGCAGAATGAACGACCTGACCCCCCCCACCCGCGAAGAGCGGACAGCCAACCTCAAGGGGCTGGGCTGCGCCCGCAAGCGCGTCGAGGATGCCCGCTTCACGCAAGGAAAGGGCAACTATATCGACGACGTGAAGCTGCCCGGAATGCTGTTCGGCGATTTCGTGCGCTCGCCCTATGCCCATGCCCGCGTCAAGTCGATCGACGCCTCGGCGGCGCTGGCGCTGCCCGGCGTGATCGCGGTGCTGACCGCCAAGGACCTCGAACCGCTGGGCCTGCACTGGATGCCGACCCTGGCCGGAGACAAGCAGATGGTGCTGGCCGACGGAAAGGTGCTGTTCCAGGGCCAGGAGGTCGCCTTCGTCGTGGCCGAGGACCGCTATATCGCCGCCGACGCGATCGAACTGGTCGAGGTCGAGTACGAGGACCTGCCGGTCGTCACCGACCCCTTCAAGGCGCTGGAACCCGACGCGCCGGTGTTGCGCGAGGACCTGCAAGGCCAGACCGAGGGCGCCCACGGCCACCGCCGCCACCACAACCACATCTTCCTGTGGGAACAGGGCGACAAGGAAGGCGCCGCGGCCGCGATCAACCAGGCCGACGTGGTCGCCGAGGAGCGCGTCTATTACCACCGCACCCATCCCTGCCCGCTGGAGACCTGCGGCTGCGTAGCCTCGATGGACAAGGTCAACGGCAAGCTGACCCTCTGGGGCACCTTCCAGGCGCCGCATGTGGTGCGCACCGTCGCCTCGTTGCTGTCGGGGATCGCCGAGCACAACATCCGCGTCATCAGCCCCGACATAGGCGGCGGCTTCGGCAACAAGGTCGGCGTCTATCCGGGCTATGTCTGCTCGATCGTCGCGTCCATCGTCACCGGCACGCCGGTGAAATGGGTCGAGGATCGGATGGACAACCTGATGGCCACGGCGTTTGCCCGCGACTACTGGATGGATGGCAAGATCTCGGCCACGAAAGGGGGCAAAATCACCGGGCTGTCGGTCCATGTGACAGCCGATCACGGGGCGTTCGACGCCTGCGCCGACCCCACGAAGTTCCCGGCGGGGTTCTTCCATATCTGCACCGGCAGCTACGACATCCCCGTCGCCTATGTCGGCGTCGACGGCGTCTATACCAACAAGGCGCCGGGCGGCGTGGCCTATCGCTGCTCGTTCCGGGTGACCGAGGCCGCCTACCTGATCGAGCGGATGGTCGAGATCCTCGCCCAGAAGCTGGGGATGGACGCGGCCGAGCTGCGCGCGAAGAACTTCATCCGCAAGGAGCAGTTCCCCTACCAGTCGGCACTGGGCTGGGAATATGACTCGGGCGACTATCACACCGCCTGGGACAAGGCGCTGAAAGCCGTGGATTACGACGGGCTGCGAAAGGAGCAGGCCGAACGGGTCGAGGCGTTCAGGCGCGGCGAGACGCGCAAGCTGCTGGGGATCGGGCTGTGCCACTTCACCGAGATCGTCGGCGCCGGCCCGGTCAAGAACTGCGACATCCTCGGCATGGGGATGTTCGATTCCTGCGAAATCCGCATCCACCCCACGGGCTCGGCCATCGCGCGGCTGGGCACCATCAGCCAGGGCCAGGGCCACGCCACCACCTTCGCGCAGATCCTGGCCAGCGAGACCGGCATCCCCGCCGACAACATCACAATCGAGGAGGGCGACACCGACACCGCGCCCTACGGGCTGGGCACCTACGGCTCGCGCTCGACGCCCGTTGCGGGGGCGGCCGCGGCGATGGCCGCGCGCAAGATCCGCGCCAAGGCGCAGATGATCGCGGCCTACCTGCTGGAGGTGCACGAGGGCGACCTGGAATGGGACGTGGACCGTTTCGCCGTCAAGGGCGCGCCCGAGCGGTTCAAGACCATGGCCGAGATCGCCTACGCCTCCTACCACGAGGCGATCCCGAACATCGAGCCGGGGCTGGAGGCGGTCAGCTATTACGACCCGCCCAACATGACCTACCCGTTCGGCGCCTATATCTGCGTGATGGAGATCGACGCGGACACCGGCGAGCACGAGATCCGGCAGTTCTACGCGCTGGACGATTGCGGCACCCGGATCAACCCGATGGTGATCGAGGGGCAGGTGCATGGCGGGCTGACCGAGGCCTACGCCATCGCCATGGGCCAGGAGCTGGCCTATGACGAGATGGGCAACGTCAAGACCGGCACGCTGATGGACTTCTTCCTGCCCACATCCTGGGAGACACCGCACTACACCACCGACTTCACCGAAACGCCCAGTCCGCATCACCCGATCGGCGCGAAAGGGGTTGGCGAAAGCCCGAACGTGGGCGGGGTGCCGGCGTTCTCCAACGCGGTGCATGACGCGTTCCGTGCATTCGGGCTCACGCAGACCCATATGCCGCATGACCAGTGGCGGATATGGAAGACGGCGCAGGATCTGGGCCTGCACGGCTGAGCCACGCGGCCGGGGGACGGTTTTCCGGTGGAAGACCGTATCTCCGGCCGGAGTATTTGAGCCGAGAAGAAGGCGGGGGAGGCCCCCCGCGGGAGAGGCGGATGAGCTGGAAGAGCTTGCAGCAAGACCTTGCGGCGCATGGATATATCGCGCCCGACGACCTGGCGATGGCGCTGCACCTGGCGCTGGTGCTGGAGCGTCCGCTGCTGCTGGAAGGCGCCGCCGGGGTCGGCAAGACGCAGGTGGCCAAGACGCTGGCCGAGGCGAAGGGCGCGCGGCTGATCCGGCTGCAATGCTACGAGGGGCTGGACGCGACCCACGCGATCTATGAGTGGAACTATCAGCGCCAGCTTCTGGCGATCCGCGCCGCCGCCGAGGGCGGCGAGACCGGCGAGGCGGTGGAGGCGCGCATCTTCTCGGACCGGTTCCTGATGCGCCGCCCACTGCTGGAGGCGATCAGCCAGGACAGCCCGCCGGTGCTGCTGATCGACGAGATCGACCGCGCCGACGAGGAGTTCGAGGCCTATCTGCTGGAAATCCTGTCCGATTTCACCGTCTCGATCCCCGAGATGGGCACCATCCACGCCACCGCCCGGCCGCATGTCATCCTGACCTCGAACGCCACGCGCGACCTGTCCGACGCGCTGCGCCGGCGCTGCATCTATTCCTATGTCGACTACCCCGACCGAAAGGCCGAGCTGGCGATCCTCGCCGCGCGCCATCCGGGGCTGGAGCCGGCGCTGGCGGGTCAGATCGTGGCGTTCGTGCAAGCGTTGCGCCGCGAGGATCTGGAAAAGACGCCCGGCGTGGCCGAGACACTGGATTTCGCCGCGGCGCTGAGCGGCATGGGAATTAACGACCTGACCGAGGATCCGGCGGCGCTGCAGGCGGCGTTGGTGACGCTTCTGAAAACCCAGGCCGACCGCGCCGCCGTGCCGACCGAGTTGGCGCAGCGCCTGGCCGGAAAGGCCGCGTGATGCAGGCG
>JBAVQZ010000215.1:0-1941 GCA_049694515.1 Paracoccaceae bacterium
GTGTTGATGCCGACCAGCGCGGCCGCCAGCCGGTTGGACGCCGTGGCGCGGATGCCGCGCCCCGCCCGTGTATGGCCGAAGAACCAGGCCAGCGCCGCGAAGACGGCGACGCTTCCGCCAATGATCCACAGGCTTTGCGGCAGAATGGTGGCGCCGCCCAGATGCAGCGGCGCCTCGCCGGAAAAACCGTCGTAACGGTGTATCTGCTTGTCGAAGACCGCCTGCATCGCCCCGCGCAGGAACAGCCCCGCCCCGATCGTGATGATGATCAGCGATACCAGCGGCGCCTGCCCGGCCGGGCGGATCGCCAGACGGTAGAGCAGGATGCCCACCGCGGTGCCCGCCAGCACGGCCAGGGGCGCGGCGACGATCACCGGCACCCCGGCCTTGATCAGCGCAGCGGCCGTCATGCCCCCGATCACCACGAACTCCCCCTGGGCGAAATTCACCACGCCGCTGGCGTTGTAGATGATCGTGAAGCCGAGGGCGACGGCGGCATAGATCGCGCCGACCGTCACCCCCGAGACGAGGAATTGCAGCAGTTCCGACAAGATGCGCCCCTTACTCGACCGGGATCCAGCCGCCGTCGCGGATCTCCAGCATCCGGAAGGCCGAAAGGTCGAGCCCCAGGTGATCCTCGGGCGAGAAGGTATAGACGCCGGTCACACCGGCATAGCCGTCGGTCGCCTCCAGCGCGTCGCGGATGGCGTTCGGCTCGGCAGAGCCCGCCCGCTCGATCGCACCGATCACCAGGTTGAACGCGTCATAGGCATAACCGCCGAAGGTCGAGGGGCTTTCGCCGTATTTCGCCTTGTAGGCCGCGATATAGTCGTTCACCGGCTGTTTCTGTGGATCGCCGTCTTCCATCTGGTCCGGGATCAGCAGCGCCGTCGCAGGCAGCCGCACACCCTCGGCCGCGGGGCCGGCCAGGTCGATGAAGCTGTCCGAGGCGACGCCGTGGCTCTGATAGAACGGCAGTTCTATGCCCAGCTGGTCATAGTTGCGGGTCACAACGGCGGGGCCCTGCCCGAAGCCGGGGTTCACGACCGCCTCGATCCCGTCTGTGTTGGCAATGTTGGTCAGCTGCGGCGTCATGTCGGCGTCATTGGGGCCGTAGGTCTCGTCCGCGACGATCTCTACGCCCGCGTCGCCGGCGACGTCCATGCATTGCTGCCGCATCGACTTGCCGAAACCGCCGGTGCCCGAGATCAGGCCGACCTTGCTCAGGCCGCGCGCCGTGATGTCGGCGAAGATCTTTTCGCAGGCCATCCGGTCGGTATGCGGAGTCTTGAACACGTACTTCTGGACCGGGTCGATGATGACCACCGCGCCCGCAAGCGACACGAACGGGATCTCGTAGTCGCCGAACAGCGGTGCCATCGCCATGGTCGCACCGGTCGAGGTGCCGCCGATCACGGCCACGACCTCGTCCTCCTCGATCAGACGGGTGGCGAAAGTCCGCGCCTTGTTGGGGTCGGCGCCGTCGTCATAAAGCACGAGATCGACCTTTTCGCCGTTCACGCCGCCATTGGCGTTCAGCGCGTCGACCATCATCCGCAGCGTCTTCGCCTCGGGGTCGCCCAGGAAGGCGGCCGGGCCGGTCACGGCCAGCGAGGCGCCGATCTTGATGTCGGCAAGCGCCGGGCCCGCGATGCAAAGGGCAAGCGCCGACACTCCGGCACCGAGTTTCGCAAGTCTCATGTCATTCCTCCCAAATGGTCACGCTTCGACATTCGTAAGCCGAATTTTGTGATGGGTTATTCATTGACCATGCGGCCGACTTATGCAACACGTTTTTTCGGAGAAGCGGCCACAGACGTGACATGTCCGGCTGTCAGGACGGTTGGAGGAGACTTCCAAATTGAGCGATTCAGTGCTTTTGGAACGGATGGCGGACGGTGTCATGACCCTGACGCTGAACCGCCCCGACAGGCTCAACGC
>JBAVQZ010000216.1:0-4391 GCA_049694515.1 Paracoccaceae bacterium
GCGGCGCACCATGCGCGACGTGATGCGCGCGGGCGGCGAGCTGCGCGCGTTTTCGCAGAAGACCCGGCGGCAGCGCTGGCCGAACCTCGTGGTGCTTTGCGACATATCCGGTTCGATGTCGCAATACAGCCGGATGGTCCTGCATTTTCTGCATGCCGTCGCGAATGAGCGCGGCGCGGGCTGGGCGAAGGTTCACGCCTTCACCTTTGGCACGCGGCTGACCAACATCACCCGGCACCTGGCAACCCGTGACGTGGATGCGGCCCTTGCCGCTGCCGGGGCCGAGGCGCAGGACTGGGAGGGCGGCACCCGCATCGGCGCCTGTCTGCATGCGTTCAATCGCGACTGGTCGCGCCGCGTGCTGGGCACGGGCGCGGTGGTTCTGCTGATCACCGACGGGCTGGACCGCGACGACACCGAATTGTTGTCGCGCGAGGTGGAGCGGCTGCACCTGTCCGCGCGCCGCCTCATCTGGATCAACCCGCTGCTGCGGTGGGAGGGGTTCGCGCCCCGCGCCGCGGGCATCCGCGCGATGCTGCCGCATGTCGATTGCTTCCGCGCGGGCCACAACATCGCCTCGCTCGAGGCGCTGGCGCTGGCGATTTCCAGCGCCACCGACGCGGGAGAAAAGCCGCGCATGCAGGCGCTGCTGTCCCAGTGATGCTTTGCGTCATGGCGCCGGACGCGATTCGATGGTAAGGCGCGGGCCATACTCATTGCCGAGACGCGCATTTATCCCGAGTCATTGGAAAGACACATGAATAACCGGCGGGAAGAGATTGAAAAGACGTTGAAACTCGGAAAGCACAAGCGGCGCGTGCCGATCTGGGCACTGGCGCTGGCCGGTGTGGTGGCGGTCGCCGCGGCAGCCTGGTTCCTCTGGTTGCGTCCGGAGGGTGGCTTGGTGAGCTATCGCACCGAGGCTGCGCGGCGCGGCGATCTGTCGGTCACCGTGTCGGCCACTGGCACGGTCGAGCCGACCAACCTCGTCGAGGTTTCGTCCGAGCTGTCCGGTACGCTGGCCAGCGTCGAGGTGGATTACAACGATCAGGTCGAGGTGGGGCAGGTTCTGGCGCGGCTCGACACCACAAAGCTGAAGGCGCAGCTCGATGTGCAGAAAGCCGCGCTGGTGGCGGCCGAGGCGCGCGTACAGCAGGCCCAGACCAATCTTCAGGAAGCCTTCGACGATTTCGAGAGGATTCGCCAGCTGGACGAACGCGGCGTCGCCTCGCACCAGTCCTTCCTGGCCGCGCAGGCGGCGCTGGAGCGCGCGCAGGCAGCGTTGCAGATTGCCGATGCCGACCGGGCGCTGGCTGACGCCAACCTGGCGCTGCAGCAGGCCGACCTGGACAAGGCGGTGATCTACGCGCCGATCAAGGGCGTGGTGCTGGGGCGCAACGCCGATGTCGGGCAGATCGTCGCCTCGTCGCTCTCGGCGCCGGTGCTGTTCACCATCGCCGAGGATCTGAGCAGCATGGAATTGCAGGTCGATATCGACGAGGCCGATATCGGCCGGGTCAAGGTGGGCGACAGCGCGAGCTTCACCGTCGATGCCTTTGACGAACAATCCTTTCCGGCCACCATAACCGAGATCCGCAATGCCGCCGAAACGGTCGAGGGGGTGGTCAGCTACAAGGCGATCCTGGAAGTGGACAATTCCGATCTTCGCCTGCGGCCCGGCATGACCGCGACGGCCAGCATCGTGGTGGCCGATCTTTCCGACGTGCTGATGGTGCCCAACGCCGCGCTGCGCTACGTGCCGGCGCTGGCGGCGAATCCGGAAACGGGCGGCGGGAACTCCGGCAGCGGCCTTTTGGGCCTGATCATGCCGCGCCACACCCGCCCGGTCGGGACGGCGGGCGAGGACGCGTCGAAAAGCATCTGGGTGCTGCGCGACGGCGTTCCGCAGCAGGTTTCGGTGACCACCGGGCAGAGCGACGGACGCTATACCGCGATCCTGGACGGGGCGCTACGGGCGGGCGACCAGGTGATTACCGACGAGACGGGAGCGTCGTGAGATGGGCGCGCAGCCGCCGCTGATCGAATTGCGCGGGATCACGAAGGTCTATGGCAGCGGCGAGGTCGCCGTGCATGCCCTGCGGGGCGTGGACATGCGCATCGCGAAGGGCGAGTTCGTCGCGATCATGGGACCCTCGGGCTCGGGCAAGTCCACAGCGATGAACGTGCTGGGCTGCCTCGACACGCCAACCGAAGGGACTTACCGCTTCGAAGGGGTCGAGGTCGGGCGGCTCGACCGGGACCAGCGGGCATTGTTGCGACGCAACTACCTGGGCTTCGTGTTCCAGGGCTACAACCTGCTGCCGCGGACCTCGGCGCTGGAAAATGTGGAATTGCCGCTGATCTACAAGGGTCTGCCCCGCGCCGAGCGTGTGCAGATGGCGCTGGAGGCGCTGGAGAAGGTCGGGCTGTCGGACCGTGCGGGGCACGACCCGTCGGAGCTGTCCGGCGGCCAGCAGCAGCGCGTGGCCATCGCGCGGGCGCTGGCCAGCCGGCCCGACGTGATCTTGGCCGACGAACCCACCGGCAACCTCGATACCACCCGCTCGCGCGAGATCATGGATCTGCTGAGCGCACTGAACACCGACGACGGCATCACCATCGTGATGGTCACGCATGAAGAGGACATGGCCGGATACGCGTCGCGGCTGATCAAGTTCGTGGACGGGGCCATCGCCCATGACGGGCATGTGGAAGGACAGACCTGAACATGCTGTGGGAAACGGTCCGACTTGCGGTCCAGGCGATCTTCCGCAACACGCTGCGCTCGTTCCTGACGGTGCTTGGCATCGTCATCGGGGTGGCGGCGGTGATCGCGATGGTTACCGTCGGGCAGGGCTCTCAGGTGCAGGTTACGAGCGACGTGCAGTCCCTTGGGACCAACACGCTGATGGTCCGGCCGGGGCAGCGGGGCGGGATGCAGGCGGGCAGCGCGGCCCGCCCCTTCACCGTGGCCGACGCCGCGGCGATCCAGGAGGATCTCGCCTCGATCAACATCGCGGCGCCTTACAACACGGCCCGCATCACCGCCGTGTTCGGCAACCAGAACCACGCCACGCAGCTGGTCGGCGCGACCACGCCGCTGATGGAGGCGATGAACTGGAAGATCGCCCAGGGCCGCGCCTTTACCGAGGCCGAGGAGAAGGCCGGCCGGCCTGTCTGCGTGCTGGGCGAGACGGTGCGACAGGAACTGCTGGGCAACATCCCGCCGCTTGGGGAGGCGATCAGGCTGAAGGGCCTGTCCTGCGAGGTGATCGGCGTGCTCGAGGCCAAGGGCGCGACCAGTTTCGGCCAGGACCAGGACGACACCATCGCGATTCCGCTCAAGACCTACCAGCGGCGCATCGCGGGCAACACCGATGTGTCGATCATTTACGTCGAGGCGATGCCCGAAGTCTCCACCGCCCGCGCCACCCGCGACATCGAGGCGCTGATGCGCGAGCGCCGCCACATCGCGCAGGGCGAGGAGGATGATTTCAGCGTGATCGACATGAAACAGATCGCCTCGATCCTGTCGGGCATCACCTCGGTGCTGGCGGGGCTGCTGTCTTCGGTGGCGGCGGTCAGCCTGCTGGTGGGCGGCATCGGCATCATGAACATCATGCTGGTCTCGGTGACCGAGCGCACGCGCGAGATCGGCATCCGCCTGGCGGTGGGCGCGCAGGCCGGGCAGGTGCTGCTTCAGTTCCTGGTCGAGGCGATCGTGCTGTCGCTGCTGGGCGGCGCGCTGGGAATCCTGCTGGGGCTGGGTCTGGCCGCGGTGGCGGCGCAGCTGATGTCGATCCCCTTCACGCCGGACCCGATGGTGGTGCTGATCGCCTTCGCCTTCTCGGCCGGGGTCGGGGTGATCTTCGGCTATTTCCCGGCGCGCCGCGCCGCGCGGATGGACCCGATCGAGGCGCTGCGCCACCAGTAGAGCGGCCGGCGCCTATCCCAGCATGTTGCGGATCGTGCGCATGAAGATGCGTGCGCCGATGCGGATCAGATCGTCGGGAAAGTCGTAATCGGGGTTGTGCAGGCTGGGGTGATCCTCGCCCGCGCCCAGCAGGAACAGCGTGGCGGGGCAGTCCTTGCCGAACCGCCCGAAATCCTCGGACGCGCGCATCGGCAGGCCCGTGCCGGTGGTCGGCACGCCTTCGGCCTCCAGCGCGGCGCGCAGCTCGCGCACCGCGGCGGGGGCGTTTTCGCAAGACAGGAATACGTCCTCATAGGTCAGATCGACGCCGAGGCCCGATTGCTGCGCGGCCTCGTGGACCAGCGCCTCGGCGCGGGCGCAGAGCGCGTCCATCGCGGCATCCTCCAGCGTCCGCAGTGTCGCCCTGATCTGGGCATGTCCCGGCGCGATGCCATAGGCCGGGGCGCCCATCAACGCA
>JBAVQZ010000217.1:0-1770 GCA_049694515.1 Paracoccaceae bacterium
CCCGAGGATGGGAAAACCGGCGAGGGCGTCACGCTGCTGCCCGGCACCGGGAGGGACGGCGCGCCGGCGGACGGCGCGTCCGATGACCAGCCCTAGCCGCTTGTCTTGGCGCGCCAGTGTTGATACCTCCGGTCTGCATCGACGACATTCACGCGCCGGAGGGACGGGACCATGGCAGAACAGACGGTTAAAGAGGCCGACCTCGAGCTGATCAAGCGGCTTATCCCGCATCGTTATCCGTTCCTTCTGGTGGACAAGGTGCGCGACATCGTTCCCGGCAAGAGCGCCGTCGGAGTCAAGAACGTCACCGCGAACGAGCCGCATTTCCAGGGGCATTTCCCCTCGCGTCCGATCATGCCCGGCGTCGCCATCGTCGAGGCGATGGCGCAGACCGCCGCGGTGATGGTCGCCGTCACGAACGACCTGGCGGACACGAATTCGCTGGTCTACTTCATGGGCCTGGACAAGTGCCGGTTCCGCCGCATGGTGGTCCCCGGCGACGTGTTGGAGATGGAGCTGACCGCGCTGCGCGGCGGCGGCAAGGTCTGGAAGTTCCAGGGCGTGGCCCGGGTCGAGGGACAGGTCGCCGCCGAAGCCGAACTGACGGCCATGATGGACACGCCCAAGGAGTGAGCCGGCATGGCAATTGATCCCAGCGCGCGCATCCATCCCTCGGCCGTGGTCGAGGAGGGGGCGGCGATCGGTCCCGGTGCGATGGTGGGCGCGTTCTCGGTGATCGGCCCGGACGTGCGCCTGGCTGCGCGGGTCGAAGTCAAGAGCCATGCCATCGTCACCGGTGACACCGAAGTTGGCGAAGAGACGGTTATCTTCCCCTTCGCCAATATCGGCGATATCCCGCAGGATCTGAAATATCGTGGTGAACGCACTCGGCTGGTGATCGGCGCGCGAAACCGGATCCGCGAGGGCGTGACCATGAACACCGGCACCGAGGGTGGCGGCGGCGTGACCCGTGTCGGCGACGACAACCTGTTCATGACCGGGGCGCATGTGGGCCATGACGCGCAGGTGGGCAACGGCGTGGTGATGGCCAACAACGCGGCGCTTGCCGGGCATTGCGTGATCGGCGACGGGGTGATCATCGGCGGCCTGTCGGGCATCCACCAGTTCGTGCGCGTCGGGCGCGGCGCGATCATCGGCGCGGTGACGATGGTGACCAATGACGTGATCCCCTACGGGTTGGTGCAGGGGCCGCGCGGCGTGCTGGACGGGCTGAACCTCGTCGGGCTCAAGCGCAGCGGCGTGGCGCGCACCGACATCACGGCGCTGCGCGCGGCCTATCAGGCGCTGGCCCAGGGCGAGGGCGCCTTCCAGGAGCGCGCGAAGCGCCTGGCCCGCGATACCGACAGCGCCTATGTGCGCGAGATCGTCGAGTTCGTGCTTGGCGCGAGCGACCGCTCCTTCCTTACGCCGAGCTGAGCAATGGAAGACGTGACCGCGATCATCGCCGGAAAGGGCGCCTTGCCCGAGCATCTGGCCGCTGCGCTGGACACGGCGGGCGCGTCCGTCGCCCTGTTCCAGTTGCATGGCTTCGAGATGGACAATCCTCGCGGCCGCCCTGTCGAGGCGTTTGTCGTCGAGCGTCTGGCGCTTCTGTTCGACCGGCTGCACGCGCTTGGCGTGACGCGGGTGGTCTTCGCCGGGGCGGTGACCCGCGCCAGGCTCGACCCCGAACGGATCGACCAGAAAACCGCCGCCCTTCTGCCCCGGATCCTGCCCGCCCTGCAACAGGGCGACGACGCCACCCTGCGG
>JBAVQZ010000218.1:0-2369 GCA_049694515.1 Paracoccaceae bacterium
GGCCAGCCGCAGGTCGGCCAGCGGCGGGGCGGTGTCGCCGAACACCGGGTCGGCCAGCGCTTCGCGCATGTCGGTGACCATGCGCTCGGACTCGCCGGCCGAAAGCTCGGTCACGTCGAAGCCGAACTCGCCCGCCAGTGCCAGCACCACGGCGGTCGAGACGGGGCGGTTGTTGTTTTCCATCTGGTTGAGATAGGGCAGCGAAACGCCCAGCTTCGCCGCGAAATCCTTCTGGGTCAGCCCCAGCCGCGTGCGCGTCTCGCGCAGCTTCGCCCCGGCATAGAGTTTCTGTGTCGCCATCACCGTCGCCTTTGCAGGTTAGCCGATGGCCGAGTATTGTTTTGCAAATCCGTCGGCGCAAGCGGGAAGTCACGCCACCCCGGCGTCAGCCGGCCGGCTGGCCCGGAAGGCCGCCGGCGATGCGGTTCACATGCAGCACATACAGAATCGTCAGCACCGAGGAGATCGAGGTGGCCAGCATGACGCCGAGCAGCGGATAGACGCCCGAGCCCGGCACCAGAAGCGCCCCGGCCAGCGCCGACAGCCCGGCGCCGCCGCCGATCATGATGGCGCCGCCCAGCCCGCTGGCCGTGCCCGCAAGGTGCGGCCGCACAGACAGCATCCCCGCGGTGGCATTGGGCAGCACCATGCCGTTGCCCAGCCCCACCGAGGTCATGAAGCCGAAGAAGGCCAGCGGGTGCTCCGCCCCCATCAGGAACAGCACCAGCGACGCCAGCAGCCCGGCCGTCACCGCGATTGTGCCCACGAGGATCATCAGGTTGATCCCGGCCCGCGTGGAATAGCGCCCCGACAGGAAGTTTCCGGCCAGGTAGCCAAGCGCCGTCATTCCGAAATACAGGCCCAGCGCCGCCGGGGGCAGGCCGAACACCTGCGTGCCCACGAAAGGCGCGCCACCGAGAAAGGCGAAGAACGCGCCCGAACTGAACGCCGCGACCAGCGCATAACCCCAGAACCGGCGCGAGCCGAAAAGCTCGGGGTATTCGCGGAACTGCGCCATCAGGCTCTTGGCGCTTGGCGGCGAAGTCTCGCCCAGATCGCTCCAGGCCAGCGCCAGAAGCGCCACGCCACACAGCAGCAGTGTTACGAAATTCGCCTGCCAGCCGAAGGCCTGATCCAGCACGCCGCCGATCGCCGGGCCGACCATCGGCACCAGCGCCACGCCCATCGTGACATATCCGATCATCGAGGCCGCCTGGTCGGCGGGCACCATGTCGCGGACCACCGCGCGCGACAGCACCATGCCGGCGACGATCACCCCCTGTGCCATGCGGAAAGCCAGGAAACTGTGCGCGGTCGGCGCCAGCAGGCAGCCCAGCGTGGCGAGGATGAACAGAACGATCGCCCCCAGGATCACCGGCCGCCGCCCGTATTTGTCGGAGATCGGCCCGATCACGATCTGCAGCACCGCGTTGACCGCCAGGTAAAGCGCCACCGACAGTTGCATCAGCCGGTATTCGGTTTCGAAATACGCGGTCATGTTGGGCAGGGACGGCAGGAAGATGTTCATCGACAGCGCCGACAGCCCGGCCAGCAGGACCAGGGTCGCGATATGCGGTGGGGTGGTGCGGTCGAAAAGCCGCGCGACGGGTTTCGGTGTCATCCTCAGGGATTAGGGCGCGCGCCGCGACTTGTCCAGATGGTCAAATGATCGGGCGTACCTGTCGATCCGGACGTCGCGGCGCGCGCGTATTTCGCGCGGGTCGAATTGCATTTGCGGATTTGCAATATTCCTTGAGGTGCCTGCCAATAGTTTGCAAATTTTCCGAAAATCGCTTTGCCGCCGCCCTGCGCCCCGCTAGGTTGCGCGCAGGATCAGGAGGAGCGAGCGCCGATGAAAGATATCCTGCAGGAACTGGAAACCCGCCGCGCCTCGGCCCGCCTGGGCGGCGGCCAGGGGCGGATCGACAGCCAGCTCGGCAAGGGCAAGCTGACCGCGCGCGAGCGGATCGAGGTTCTGCTCGACGAAGGCTCGTTCGAGGAATTCGATACCTTCGTGACGCATCGCTGCACCGATTTCGGGATGGAGGAAAGCCGCCCCTACGGCGACGGGGTGGTGACCGGATGGGGCACGATCAACGGCCGGATGGTCTATGTATTCAGCCAGGATTTCACGGTGTTCGGCGGCTCGCTGTCGGAAACCCACGCCCAGAAGATCTGCAAGATCATGGACATGGCCGTTCAGAACGGCGCGCCCGTCATAGGTCTGAACGACTCGGGCGGCGCGCGCATCCAGGAAGGCGTGGCCTCGCTCGCGGGCTATGCCGAGGTGTTCCAGCGCAACATCATGGCCTCTGGCGTGGTGCCGCAGATCAGCGTCATCATGGGCCCCTGCGCGGGCGGCGCGGTTT
>JBAVQZ010000219.1:0-8302 GCA_049694515.1 Paracoccaceae bacterium
GGCAGAAGCAGCGCATCGCAATCGCCCGCGCGATTCTGCGCGACGCGCCGGTGCTGCTGCTGGACGAGGCGACCTCGGCGCTGGACGCCGAAAGCGAGCGGCTGGTCCAGCGCGCGGTCGACGAGATGGCCGAGGGACGCACCACGCTGATCATCGCGCACCGCCTGGCCACGGTGAAGAAGGCCGACCGGATCGTGGTGTTCGACGAAGGACGCATCGTCGCGCAGGGCAGTCATGACGCGCTGGTGGCCGAAGGCGGCCTTTACGCACGGCTGGCGCGGCTTCAGTTCACCGAAGGGCTCGCCGCCGAGTAGCGGCGGGCCGTGGCGTCACGCTTGCGCGCGCCGCCCATCCCTCCCATTTTTGCAGGAAGTCCTTGGAAGGCTTCGGGGAGGAGGCGATCATGGGAGCATTCATTTCGGCCGCGGACCGCGACGCCATCGAGGCCGAGAGCGATTGGTCCGACCGCGACCTGCCGGTGACGCTCTACCAGTATCTCACGCGCACCACGCAGGCGCACGGGCCGCGCAACGCGATCAGCTTCCAGCTTTTTTCCGGCGCGAAGGACCGGGCCGAAACGCTCAGCTGGGACGCGCTGCGCGCCAGGGTCACGCAGGCGGCCAACATGTTCCGCCGCCTCGGCATCGGCGAGCGTGACGTGGTCGCCTACATCCTGCCCAATTGCAACGAGACCGCGATTGCCCTGATGGCCGGCGCCACGGCGGGCATCGTCAACCCGATCAACCCCCTGCTGGAACCCGAGCATATCGCCGCGATCCTGCGCCAGACCGGCGCCAAGGTCGTGGTCACGCTGAAGAGCTTTCCCAAGACCGACGTGGCCCAGAAAGTGGCCGAGGCGGTGCGCCACGCGCCCGATGTCGATACCGTGCTTGAGGTGGACCTGCTGCGCTACCTCACGCCGCCGAAACGCTGGATCGTGCCGCTGATACGCCCGAAGAACCCGGACCGGCATCATGCCGACCTGATGGATTTCAACGCCGAGATGGCGAAAGAGCGCAGCGACGCGCTGGATTTCCCCGAGACGGGGGTGGATCGAGTGGCGGCCTATTTCCACACCGGCGGCACCACCGGGCTGCCGAAAGTGGCGCAGCACCGGTTTTCGGGCATGATCTATAACGGGTGGCTGGGCGCGCGGCTGCTGTTCACCGAGCGGGACACGCTGATCTGCCCGCTGCCGCTGTTTCACGTCTTCGCCGCCTACCCGGTGCTGATGTCCACCATCGCCTCGGGCGCGCATGTGGTGTTTCCCACCCCCGCCGGCTATCGCGGCGAAGGGGTGTTCGACAATTTCTGGAAGCTGATCGAACGCTGGCGCGTGACATTCATCATCACCGTGCCCACGGCGATCTCGGCGCTGATGCAGCGCCCCGTGGACGCCGACGTGTCGTCGCTGAAATACGCGTTCTCGGGGTCCGCGCCGCTGCCGGTCGAGCTTTACAACCGTTTCGAGAAGGCCACCGGCGTGACGATCTGCGAGGGCTACGGCCTGACCGAGGCGACCTGTCTGGTCTCGATCAACCCGCCGGACGGGCGCAAGAAGATCGGCTCGGTCGGGCTGCCGTTCCCCTATACCGACCTGCGTATCCTGCAATGCGACGCGGAGGGCACGGTCACGAAGGAATGCGGCGTGGACGAGATCGGCGAGATTTGCGTCGCGAACCCGGGTGTCGTCGTCGGCGCCACCTATACGGACCCGGCGAAGAATGCCGGGCTGTTCGCCGACGGGACGCATCTGCGCACCGGCGACCTGGGGCGGATCGACCCGGACGGCTATCTTTATATCACCGGGCGGGCGAAGGACCTGATCATACGCAGCGGCCACAACATCGACCCCGCCGAGATCGAGGAGGCGCTGGCCGGCCACCCGGCGGTGGCCTTCGTCGGCGCCATCGGACAGCCCGACAGCTTCGCGGGCGAACTTCCCTGCGCCTATGTCGAACTCGTGACGGGCGCCGACGTCACCGCCGAGGAACTTCTGGAACACGCTAAGGTGCATATCCACGAGCGGGCCGCCGTCCCGAAGCATATCGAGATTCTGGACGAACTGCCGAAGACCGCGGTCGGAAAGGTGTTCAAGCCCGGCCTGCGGAAACTGGCGATCGCCCGGGTCTATGACGCCGCTCTGGTCGCGGCGGGGCACAACGCCTATGTCCAGGAGGTGGTCGAGGACCCCAAACGCGGTCTCGTGGCGCGCGTCAGTCACGGCGGCGACGTGAACAGCGATGGCGTGAGCCATGTTCTGGGCGAATTCACACGCCCCTGGGAGTGGTACAAGGCATAAGTGGCGGGGCCTTGCGGAGTTCGCCGGAAACCAGTTTCGCTCCGGGGGGAGCATGATGATCGATTCCGCCGCGCTGTCTATTTGGGCCGTGGCCGCGATATTCCTGGCCTCGGCAGGCTGCATCGCGATCGCCGGTGTCGGGCTGTCGCGGGTCGCGGACAAGCTTGCCGATCGCACGGGGCTGGGCGAGGTCGTCGCCGGCGCCCTGTTCGTGGGCGCGGCGACCTCGCTGCCCGGAGCGATCACGTCGATCACTACCGCGCTGGAGGATGCGCCGGGCCTGGCGGTCGGCAACGCGCTGGGTGGACTGACAGCGCAGACCGCCTTCATCGCCATCGCCGATCTGTTCTACCGCCGCGCCAATCTCGAACACGCGGCCGCCAGCGTCGCGGGGTTGGCCCAGGGGGTTCTACTGGTGGTCCTGCTGGCGCCGGCGCTGGTGGCTGCCGCCCAGCCGCCGGTCACGATCTGGGGCGTCCATCCCGTGTCGGTGCTGATCCCCGTGGGCTACGGTTTCGGGCTGCGGCTGCTCACGCAGATCCAGGCCCAGCCGATGTGGACCCCGGTGCAGACCGACGAGACGCGCGCACCCCTCTCGACGCCGGATGACCAAGCGGCCCCCGCGCGCACGCTGTGGACGCGTTTCGCGATCTTCGCCTCGGTGACCGCCGTTGCCGGCTATTTCATAGGCGAGTCGAGCATCGCGATTGTTCAGAAGACCGCCCTTTCGGAATCCGCGGTCGGAACCGTTTTCGCTGCAATCGCCAATTCGCTGCCGGAACTCGTCACCGCGATCGCCGCCGCGCGGATCGGCGCGGTGAGCCTCGCCGTCGGCGACGTGATCGGCGGCAACGCCTTCGAGGTCATGTTCCTTTGCGCTGCCGATTTCTTCTATGACGGCTCTATCTATGCTGCGATGTCGGAACGGGACCGCACGACCGGCCTGATCGCGATGCTGATGACCGGCGTGCTTCTTCTGGGGATGCTGCGGCGCGAAAAGACGGGCGTCGCGCGGATCGGGTTCGAAAGCGCGCTGGTGTTGCTGCTCTACGCGGGGTCGGTGGTTCTGCTGTTCCTGTAGCGGCCGCCGCCCGCGATGTCGAAGCAGCGGGGCATTGGCCCGCGTGCTTGCGATCGGCGGGGAATGAGGCGGTCCTCCGCCCTGCCCCCTTCAGGGCTGCGCAAACAGGCAGCGATAGCGCGCCGATGTGCTGGCTGCCCTCGGACTGCCGGAACGGAGCGAGAGCGTGGGTATGCGCGTCACGCGCGGCGGCCAGCCTCCAGTAGCCGCGCGCCAAGGCCCGCCGGGACCGGAGCCAAAGCCCGCGGCCGAAAGGCGGCGGACGAGATATTCAACCGGTTCACTTCAACTGGCTGTCTTTGGAACCCCGACGGTTGATCCCACCTCGCGGGGATGGCCGTGCATCCCGCTCTTCCTGACAGTCGATGCACAGTTTCACCCCCGGGATCGCGCGTTGGCGCGGCTCGGGGATCGGTTCCTCGCACTCCGCGCAATGGGTCCGGCTCTCGCCGCCCGGACCCCGCCTTGACTGCATCCGTTTGAGCTCGTCCTCGATCGAGGCCTCGATCTGTTCGTTCACCGCGCCGTCGCGCGCCCAGCCTCCGGCCATGGCGTATCCTCCAGTCGTACAGTTGAATTTAGCGCAGGGCGCGCCTTCAGGTCAAAAAATACCGGAAATGACTATCCCCATTCGCGGCGCGACCCCGCAACCGGATGGCAGCGCTCAGTGATCTGCCCGACCTCATCCCGCTCAAAAACGTGGCTGAACTTGCCTTTGCCTTTCATGGCCTCCTTGCCAAAAAAATGAAGAAAGAAGGCGTCCAGATGGGGGCGTGGCGCAACTCGCGCTTGCGGCGTGACTTCCCCTTACCCACGTTTCGGCAGCGTGCAGTTGGCCCACCAAGCCAGTACCGTGTTAACGATGGACTTGCTGACCCGAGTGATGATGTGGCCAAGCCTAATCGGGGTCGCCTCGAAACCTTCGGCCTGCCGCCCACCCAACCGGTGGAACTCAGTTGGACTGTCGTCTTCACCGCGCCAGACTAGGAGACTGTCATTGCTGACACTCTGCCTGCGATCATATTTCCCAGATCGTCGTCAATCCCATAGGCGGCCCAGGGTCGAAGGTCGCCGCGTCATCGCCATACCCGCTCTTCCCGGGTGAATCCCGACGAGTTTCATTGCAGCAATCGTTGCACGCCGAAAATGACCCTTCGAGGGCAATTTACTAAGATGCTGTATTCATTGAGGAATATTGGCGCACCCGATAGGATGCGAACCTGTGGCCTCTGTCTTCGGAGGGCAGCAGCTGAATACCTATATCATTGTTTTCATTTCATTTTAGGACTCCAATTTTGCACCGTTTCGTGGGGAATTCGTCGATTTCATTGCATTTCATTGCAGGTTTTCGGAGGTCGCCACCGGGACGGATGTCCGATGACAGGCCGTCAGACGAGATCCGCGTGTCGGCGCCGAGATCGTCATCTCGACCCCCAAGTCGCCCCAGCAGTTGCCAGTCTTCTGAAGTCTCGCCGCCATCGTCCGGCAGCTTGTCGGCCAGGTCGCGAAATGTTCGGGGCAGACCGCTCAAACCCGGATCGTCAAATCGCAGGCCGAGACACCTAGTCGCGATCGTGGCCACCTGCTTGGCCTGTTTTCCATCCACACGGCGCTTCGCCGGATCTGCGCCGATGCCCATGCGGAAATCAAACCTCCAGCATGTCGCGCACAGCAGGCATCCGATCAAGCGAGCGCGTTATGCGATCGCGCCATTTGGGGCCGCGCCGGGCTGCGTCCTCGCAGGCATCAGAGATCGCATCAGGATCTGTCTCAACCATGGTTTCGATGATGAAGGCTGCTTACCTCCGGTCCTCCTCCACCTTGAACGAGTCCGCGCCGTCACGCCGCCGCTCAGCTACGACCAACTTTTGGATCGCGAACCGCTCAGGGCGGGGTACCCGACCTGTCGTTCGTTGCGCGCGGCGTCGATGTCTCCGATGCGGGCCTAAGCCGCCGTCGGGCGATCTGTTCCAAACGCTAGGTGACGTTTCGCACCGGTTCAATGGCAGGCCTGCGCGCTGTCAGCACGGCATCGCCGATGATCGCGACCCCAACAAGACTTCCGCCAAGCAAGACAATCGCCGTCGGGATTTCACCGATGATCAAAGCGACCCAAAGCGGCGACAGAATTACCTCGATCAGGGGCAAAAGGGCCAGCTGCACGGCGGCGACGGCTCGCGCGCCGATCGTATAAAGAACCAGCCCTGCGCCGGTTTGAAATACTCCCATCAAGGAGGCAACCAGTATGTCGGTGCTTGGGACGGAAAGACCGGTGCCCATGGCCGTCGTGATCCCAAAACAAATGACCGTCGCGAAAACGCCCGACAAAAGCACCGTGGGCATCATGTCGCCATCCTTGCGCCACCGCAGAACCAACGTGAAAAGCGCAAAGCAAAGCGCCGATCCGACTGCGTAAAGATTACCCAGAGCGCTCCCTCTTGCGATTGCGCCGCCTTGCATCACAACGATACCGCTCATTGCAAAACCGATAGCGATCCACGTCGGTCGTTGAACCTTTTCATCCAGGACAAGCCATCCCAGAACGGCTGCAAAGAAGGGCGCGGTTGCAAACAGCAATACCGCATCAGCGATGGTGGTCTGCTGCATCGCAAAAATGCCCAGAGCATAGGCAAACACCAGGCAAACGGCACCAGCAATACCCGGAAGGCCGATCCTGCCGATGGCCGCGAACGCGCCGCGACCATATCGGAAAACGACCACGATCAGAAGGAAAACGCTAAGCGAAACCGATCTGAAAAACAGGATCTGCCAAGCGTCGGAGTCGCCAATCAGCCGAATGGCCAATCCTTGAGTTGACCAGAGCACCCCTGCGCAAAACACAGTAAGTAGACTTAGGCGATAGCTGCGGAGCATCATCTGGAGTTCGGCGCCTCAACGAAGAACGAGACCTTTCGATCTCGCCCTGTTCTAAGGTTGGCCAGCCACTCTTACCAGTATGAAAGTCAGGCAAGATCTCCCGACCGACCCGTATCTATTCGAGAGTCAAGATGTCGGAGAAATTCGCCTTGATCGCGGATCTGAGCGGCGCCGCGATATGACCGATTGCAGCGTTCTTTCCCGATGACTTTCGTCTTACAAGCCCAATCGAGCGAACGAGCCGCCCCTTGCGAAACGGTCGCACCTCAATCGAGCTATCCCGACCATCGACCTCGGAGCGGACATATAGCATCGGCAGAAAGGTGGCGCCCATTCCCATGCCGACCATCTGTCTGAGGGCATCTAGGCTGGTACCCTCGTATTCGCGCCGTAGATCTGCACCGACGGTGCGACACACTTCGCTGATCTGTTCATGCAATATGTACGCTGGTCCCAAGCTAAGGATGACCAATTCTGCAAGGTCCGCATCCGTGATTTCCTTGCGCTGTGCCAGCGGGTGGTCTGTCGCGATGGCCAGCGCAATCGGCTCGCGGAACAGCCGTTCAGTGACGAAACCGGGGCCGGACGCGGGGAGCTGGGTCAGGATCACATCGTGCACCCCGCGTTCCAACTCGGCCAGCAGGTCGCGAGGGGTGGCCTCGCGGATAAAGAGCTTTAAGTCGGGATGCGTCTTGTGAAGCTCGCCAATCACGTGGGGCAGCAGGTAGGGTCCGATGGTTGGTGTGGTTCCCAGCCGGATGGTGCCGACCATGCCTGATTGTAGCGTGGCCGATAAGTCTACGATGTCCTGCACCTCTGCCACAACAGCACGCGCACGGGCTGTGATCTCGCGGCCCTCGGGAGTCAGTCGGAAAGGGCCGCGCCCGCGTTCGTAAAGGCGCAGCTTCAGCACCTCCTCCAAGTTGGCGATCTGCAGGCTCAGCGACGGCTGCGCAATGCCGACCCGCTGCGCCGCCTTGCCGAAATGGCCTATGTCGGCCAAGGCCACGAGGTATCGCAACTGTCGCAGGCTTGGCAAAACCGCCATCCGGGTCTCCTCCATCATTTGGTTATATGATAGGTAAAACCTATCTTGTTTTCAATTTAGATTACCTTCTTTCGGCGCGGTCGAGCCGCCATCTCTTCATCGCAGAGGCAGGATGCCGGGCGCTCCCACACGTTCGGCCCCGCCTTTGAAGGGAAAGGGCGTCAGGCCCGGACCTTGATCGCGATGAAATCGGCCTCGTCGGCCAACATATCCAGAGTTTGAAAAGGAGCTCCGAATGAATGCCCGTCTCACCACTCGCCGCACCTCACTGGATGCCCGCGCGACTGCGCTGTCCGCCCGCAAGCATCGCTTGGATGCCGAAATCGAGGCCGAGATGCAGCGCCCCGTGCCCTGCCACCTGCAGCTGGGTAAGCTTAAGCGGTCAAAACTGCGGCTGAAGGACGAAATCGCCGAGATCGAAGGCGTCCTGACAACGGTGCAGCGCGCACGGCTCGAGCGTCGAGCCAACTGAAAGGAAAAGACCGCCGGAGGCCGTGCAACATCGGGCGGGCGGCGTCGGCCTGCCGATCCATGTCCATTGAGGCAGGCCGAAGTCACGCAGTCATCCCGGGACTTTTCGTCATTTTACTTGCGCCTTGCGTTACAGGGAAACACGTAAGGCGCAGCTGCAGGATCTGGTTGTCTGCTGCTTGCTTGATGATCCAGTGTCGCCAGTTCCTCTATCAAGCCCCTGTTTTCCGAGACGTTTGGCAACGTCGCTTCTCGCCATGTAGGAGACCGAAATGACCATGATTTCACTTGAGGACACATTGGCCAAACTGGAACTTCAGGTTCCTGCGGCCACTGTCCCGGAAAAAGAGCTCGTAACACAGCGGTTGCGTAGTTTGGTCGCTGCCATCGAACCCAAACCCGCGCCAAGGGCGCCTGTCCGTGAAGAAGATGATCTGCTTTTCGACAACGTGCCGGTCTGACCTGTGACCTGCCCCCCGCGAAATCCCTCACCTTGATGTAGAGTCTGCTCAACGTTGAAGGA
>JBAVQZ010000220.1:0-1733 GCA_049694515.1 Paracoccaceae bacterium
CCGATGGCCAGCGACAGGGCCGGTGCGCCGGCCATTTCGGCCCAGACATGAGCGCGGCCGCCACGTGCGGACGCCGCGACATGCGCGGCCGTCGCCCATTCCAGCATCCGCCGGTGCGACACCGCCATGCGCCAGCAGGCCCGCAAGATGGCGTCCAGCGCGACCAGCGATTCGTTCGCCATGAACACCACGGCCAGCGCCCAGCGCCCGGCATGATCGGCCAGCTTTCGCATCCTGTCCTGCACCGCGCCGCGCCTGTGCCCGCGGGTGAAACCGGCGATGACGTCGGTAAGCAGGTAGGCCCCCGGCGCGGCCACGGTCAGCACCGTCCAGACCAGCGCCTCTCCGGGCAGCGCCAGCCAGCCGATGACCGCAAGCAGCACCAGCGCCGGCGGGATCAGGCTGCGGCGCAGATTGTCGATGATCTTCCAGCGGTCCAGCGCGCCCAGAGGGTTCTTCAGACGCACCCCTCCGCGCCCCGGCACGCGGCCGCCCAGCCAGGGCAGAAGCTGCCAATCGCCGCGGATCCAGCGATGCCATCGGCGGGCATATTCGGGGTAGCTGGAAGGGAACCCCTCGTAGAACACGATGTCAGAGGCCAGCGCGGCGCGCCCGTGCAGCCCTTCGAACAGGTCGTGGCTGACCAGTGCGTTTTCCGGCACACGTCCCGCCAGGCACTGGCGGAAGGCGGCGGCGTCATAGGCGCCCTTGCCGGTGAAGATACCCTCGCCGAACAGGTCCTGATAGACGTCGGACACGGCACGGCTGTAGATATCTATGGCCGTGTCGCCGGTGAAGAGGCGGCTGAAAAGCGACGTGCCGCCGGCCTCGGGCGAGATCTCGATCCGCGGCTGGATGAAGGTGTAGCCGTCCAGGACACGCTCCCCCGAGGCGTCGAAAGCGACCTGGTTCAGCGGATGGCACAGCGCGCCGAGCAGCCGCTTGACCGCGCCGGGCGGCACCACCGTGTCGGCGTCCAGCGTGACCACGTGGCCCGCCCGCCGCAGACCTTCCACATCGCCCGCCCGCACCGGGAAGGCGTCCTCGGCCTTGCCGGCGAGGAAGGCGTTGAACTCCTCCAGCTTGCCGCGCTTGCGCTCCCACCCCATCCAGACGCCTTCGCCCGCGTTCCAAAGGCGGCGGCGGTGCAGCATCGCGAACGGGGCGTTGTCGGGATAGCGCGCGTTCAGCCGCCCGATGCCGTCGACCAGCGCTGCCTCGACCGACTTGTCCTGCGGCATCTCCTCGGACGCCGCATCGGCGGGGTCGCTGAGCAGGGCGAAGCGCAGGCGCGGGTCGTGATTGGTCAGCCAATGCGATTCCAGCTGATCCAGCAGCGGCTGCACCTCGTGCGCGGCGCGGAAAATCACCGGCACGACGATCGCCGCCGCGCGCCCCTCGGGCAGGCCGTCCTTGAAGTCGAGCTTGGGCAGCACGCGCGGCGGAATGCTTTGCGTGGTGATCCAGTTGGTCAGCGTCACGCCTATGATCGAGGCCGGCATCAGCGACAGAAGCATCCCGATCGCCCAGGCCGCGGGCCCGGCGTGGAGCATCGTCAGGATGGCAACCGGCAGCACCATTGCCGCAAGGCCGAAACCGAGCATCGCCGCCCCGTAACACAGCCCGGCATGGGCATAGACCCACCGCCTGAGGGCCGTGCGGGGGCGGGCGCGGAAGCCAACCTCGGCCTCCAGCGCGGCGCGCCCTCCACCCACCAGCCACCAGCCGACATG
>JBAVQZ010000221.1:0-1944 GCA_049694515.1 Paracoccaceae bacterium
GTCGTCGGTGACGCCGTCGCCGACCGCGCCGTAGTCGCGCACATCGACCCAGTCCATCAAATTGCGCAGGAAAAACCGCGTCACGTCGTCGACCCGGATGTCGTCGATGCGGACCACGCCGCCGGTCTGCCCGGTCAGGTCCAGCCCGACCCGCGCCTGGATCGGCGTGGTGCCCCAGACCATGTCCACCCCGCCCCGGCTGCCCGAGCCGATGATCGCGCTGACCGTGACCACCTCGCCATAGCTCGTCAGCGTGACCGAGGGGCCGGTCTCCACCAGCCCGCCAACATGGGCGTCCGCCCCGTCGCCTGCGCGCGCCGCGATGCGGACCGAGGGAAGGTTGCCGCTGACCGCCTTCACCCGCGCCGTGACCCGCAGGTAACAGCCCGGCAGGATCGGCGTCTGCCCCATATGGCGAAGTTTCTGCGTCGACTCCGTCTTAAGCAGTTCCAGACATCCGCCGAAATCCTGATCGGCCGGCACCAGCGCCGCATTTGCAGCGCCGTCATAGGTGGCCGAACCCGGCGCGCCATCCTCGCTGGACCAGACATCGAGCCCCGCGGCGAAGGCCGGCGGCATCAGCACCAGCCCGTCTGTGATTGCCTTGTTCATCCAATCCCCTTTCCATCTGCGCGGACGCCCGCGCCCGACCAGCCGGCGGCCCGGAACCCGTGTCCCGTGACGCCGCTCGATTATCATTCAGTCCTGAAGGAAACGGGCAGAGCGCCCGATCGGGAAAAGAGGTATCAACAGGGTCTTAACGGGCGGTGGGAGCAGCGTTCGCTGCCCCGTCAGACGCCCAGCTGCGGGCCGTCCAGGATGCGGACGCCGTCGATGCGCCAGCCATCCTCGCCCCGCATCATGCTGTATTCCAGCACATGCGCGAGCCCGGCGCGGTCAGTGATCAGCACCTTCTGGCGTACACCGGCGCCGCGCGGCTGCTGCCCCAGAAAACGTACATCGCCCGGCCGCCAGACCATCGGGTAGCCCTGCTTCACCATCGCCGCAAAACGCTCGGGCGTGCCGAACAGGCGCCGGATCCCCGGCGAGGCGAAGGTGAACGCCCCTTCGAAATCGTCGGCCCGGAAGGCGTCCAATTGCTGTCGGATAACTCCCTGCACCTCCGCCTCGGTCGATTGCGCCCGCAGCGGGGCGGCAAGCGTCAGGGCCAGCACCACGGACATCAGCACACGCAGCATCGCTCTTCCTCCAAATCGCACCCATATGATAAAGATACGTGTCTGACGGCTTTCCGGTTTCGCCAGTAATCGCAACGCCCACCCAACATGTTGAGGATACGCGAAAAGATGGCCTACAGATTTCGCCACAGCGACCCCAGCGTGACCGCAGGCCTGCGCCGCATCGCGCTGGAGCAGATCGACCGCGCCCTGGCCGAGATCGACGACCCAGAGATGGACCTGCATCAAAAGGTCCACCAGGTCCGCAAACGGATGAAGAAGCTGCGCGGGCTGGTTCGCCTCGTCCGTCCGGTCTTTCCCGATTACGCGGCCGAAAACGCCATCTTCCGCGACGCCGCCCGCAGGATCTCCGGCCTGCGCGACCGCGAAGTGATGATCGAGACGCTGGACAACCTCCTGGACCCAGGCGCCGCGCGCTTTGCCGCCCTGCGCGCCGCGCTCGCCCACGCGCAGCAGGACAGCGCCGGCCATCTCTCGACCGAAGAGGAAATCGCCGCCGTCCGCGCCACGTTGATCGCGGCACGCGCGCGCGTCAAACACTGGCGGATCGCGGCGGACGGCTTCGACGCGCTCTCCGGCGGCTTTGCCAAGACCTTCAAACGCGCGTGCCGGGCGATGAAACGGGCGCGGTACGCGCCTACGGACGAGGTCATTCACGACTGGCGCAAGCGCGCCAAGTATCACTGGTATCAAAGCCGCCTTCTGCGCCCGATCCATCCCGACCGCATGCAAGACCGTATCCGCA
>JBAVQZ010000222.1:0-2029 GCA_049694515.1 Paracoccaceae bacterium
CGACACCACCGCGTGCCCCGCGCGCGCCAGCAGCGGCCCCAGAACCAGGATCGAGGCGCGCATCTTGCGGACGATGTCGTAATCGGCCGTGTGATTGCTGAGGTCGTGCGAGGACATCGCGATCACCTGGCCGTGCTGCAACAGCGACACCTCGGCGCCCAGCGATTGCAGCAGCTCGCTCATCGTGCGGATGTCCGACAGGCGCGGCGCGTTGGTCAGCGTCAGCGGCTCGTCGCACAGCAGCGTGGCCGGCATAAGCGTCAGGCAGGCGTTCTTGGCGCCTGCAATGGGGATTTCCCCATCAAGGGCCGCGCCCCCGGTGATCACGATCGAATCCATCGGCTCTGCCTCTCAGTCCCGGTTTTCGTCTGCCTTGCGCGCCCGCGTCTGGGCCTTGCGCCGCGACAGGTTCGCCTTGAGCGCCTGTTTAAGCCGGTCTTCGCGGCTTTCCGGCTGCTTGCGGGCCTTCGATTCCGGGGGTTTCTTTTCCATGCCCCCTCTCTATCGCAGCGGCTGAAAACCGTCCAGATACCGCTTGCACCATCGGCCAATTGCGTCTAATCAGCCGCCGGTGACGCCGCAGTAGCTCAGTGGTAGAGCGCACCCTTGGTAAGGGTGAGGTCGGGAGTTCAATCCTCCCCTGCGGCACCATGATCCCGCCAAGAGTCCCTGCGCGCCTTTGCGGCCACTTTCCCGGAAGCCTTGGAGGCGGTGGCGCGCGCCTCTACGGTGCCGTCGCGGGCAGGTGGTGCGGGCGGTGGGATTCGAACCCACACGGGCAAAGCCCTTCAGATTTTAAGTCTGATATGTCTACCATTCCATCACGCCCGCCGCGGTGCGCGCGCCTTCCACCGTGTCAGCGAATGGCGCGCCTGCATGCCGGAGACTAGCCTCGGCTTACGCGAATGGAAAGCCGCGGGGAACAAGCTCAGAGCTTCTCGCCCGGCTGCGGGCGCAACAGGTGACGTTCTGGCAGCCAGGGGTTCAGGGCCAGCGCGCCGCGCAGGGTTTCCTGCCCTTCATCGACCCGCCCCAGGGCGATCTGGGTCAGTGCCTTGCCGGACAGGGCCGCGATGTGATCCGGTGCGAGGGCGAGCGCGCGATCGAGGTCGGCCAGCGATGCCGCGTACTCCTCGCGCAGGAAGTTTATGAAGGCGCGCTGGTTGTAGCCCTCCGCATAGTTCGGGCAATAGTCGATCAGCGCGTCGAACGCCTTGAGAGCACCGTCGAAATCGAAGGCCGAACGGCGGTCCATACCTTCATCGAGCAATTCCTGGGAATATTGGTCCGGCGCGGTTGCCCAGAGCGTCCACAGCTCGTCGATCAACTGTCGTGCCTCGGCTTCGGTCGGGGCGTCGCGCACCGCCGCCATCAATTCGCTTTTGCGCGGCTCCAGATCGGGCGCGGGCGGACAGGTGTCGGCAAGCAGCGGCGCGCCGAACAACAGGATTGCAAGGGTCAGTGCAAGCGGGCCGTTCATGACGGAGCATCATGGCACGGCGCGACGGCAGGTCAAATCACAACTCAGATCGCCTCGTCCTTCACCGCCTCCATCGCCACGAAGGTAGAGGAGTTGGCGACATGCGGCAGCGCCGAGATCTTTTCGGCCATGACCGCGCGATAGCTGGGCATGTCGGCCGTGCGGACCTTGAGCAGATAGTCGAAACCGCCTGCCACCATGTGGCATTGCTCGACCTCGGGAATCTTCATCACCGCCGCGTTGAACGCGCGCAGCGCGGCCTCGCGCGTGTCGGTCAGGCGCAGTTCGACAAAGGCCACATGCGCCAGCCGCAGCCGGATCGGATTGAGCATCGCCCGGTAACCGGTGATGTAGCCCTCGGCCTCCAGACGGCGCATCCGTGCCTGGGTGGGCGATTTGGTCAGCCCGATGCGCCTTGCCAGCTCGGTCACCGGAATGCGAGCCTCGGTCGAAAGAACCCGCAGAATCGCATGGTCGAACCGGTCAAGATCCGGCAGGCCGGTTGGAACATTATCAATCGGATTTTCGGTCATATCGCCCTCGGATTTT
>JBAVQZ010000223.1:0-2819 GCA_049694515.1 Paracoccaceae bacterium
TACATGCGCCGCCGCCTGACCGCGGCGGGCTATCGCGAGATCAAGACGCCCCAGGTGGTGGACCGCAAGCTGTGGGAGGCCAGCGGCCACTGGGCGAAATACCGCGAGAACATGTACATCACCGAGATCGAGGAGGAGCACGCCAACGAGAAGCGCGTCAATGCGCTCAAGCCGATGAACTGCCCCTGCCACGTGCAGATCTTCAACCAGGGGATCAAGTCCTACCGAGACCTGCCGCTGCGGCTGGCCGAGTTCGGATCTTGCCACCGCTATGAGCCGCACGGCGCGCTGCACGGGCTGATGCGGGTGCGCGGCTTTACGCAGGACGACGCGCATATCTTTTGCACCGAGGACCAGATCGAGGCAGAATGCGCGGGCTTCATCGACCTGTTGTCGACTATCTATCGCGACACCGGGTTCGCGAAATTCGACATCAAACTTTCAACCCGCCCGGAGGTGCGCATCGGTTCCGACGAGTCATGGGACAAGGCCGAATCCGCGCTGGAAAAGGCCATTCTGAGCGTCAGAAACGACTTCGAGGTGGATCCGGGCGAAGGTGCCTTCTATGGCCCCAAGCTGGATTTCAAGCTGACCGACGCCATCGGGCGGGAATGGCAGTGCGGCACCTTCCAGGCCGATTTCCTGCTGCCCGAACGGCTGGGCGCGAGCTATATCGGCGAGGATGGCGCCAAGCACCGCCCGGTCATGTTGCACCGCGCGATCCTGGGCTCGTTCGAACGCTTCATCGGCATCCTGATCGAGAACTATGCCGGCAAACTGCCCTTCTGGCTGGCGCCAAGGCAGGTGGTCGTCGCCTCGATCGTCTCGGACGCCGACCCGTTCGTGCAGGAGGTCGTCGCAACTCTCAAGGCGCGCGGTATCCGGGCAGAAGCGGACATCCGCAACGAAAAGATCAACTACAAGGTCCGCGAACATTCGGTCGGCAAGGTGCCTGTGATCCTCGCCATCGGCGAGCGCGAAGTCGCCGAGCGCACGGTGACCGTCCGCCGCCTGGGCGACAAACAGACCCGAGTCGTGCCACTGGACGAGTTCGCGGCGGAACTGGCGGACGAGGCGAAAGCCCCCGATCAGCGGTGATGCGCCGCGCGCGTCAGGCCTTGTCGGGCTGCTGCGCCGCCAGCGCCAGCAGCCCGCCCAGCCCGCTCATCGCGATCGGGAACATGGTGAATACGCCGAAGCCGAAGGCCCAGAGCATCCCGGCCGCCGAAACCAGCATAAGCACCCCGCCAAGAATGTTCTGAGAGCGTGCCATTGCGCCACCGGCAATCGCCAGAATGGGCGAAACCAGCGCCGCGCCGCGCACCAGCGCCACGTTATCCACCTGACGGGCGATGTCGCCGACCTCGCCGAAATTCTCGACGAAAACCGTGTAGCCATAGCTGAAAAAGCCGACGATCAGGCCGATCACTCCGGCGATCACACCAAGGGTCAGGGCGGCGTTGCGCATGGCATTCTCCTTCTGGCAGTCGGGTCCGATGTAAGGGATGGCGCGGGATTAGCCAAGTAGCGCGGCCTGCACATCCGTGCCCCAGCCCAGGTAGAGCTTGCCATCCGCCTCGATCACGGGGCGCTTCATCAGCGCGGGGTGGTCGGCCAGAAGCGCAATCGGATCGGCCGCCCGGTCTGTCTCTGACAACCCGCGCCAGGTTGTCGAACGGCGGTTGACCAGATCATCGCCGAACGTGGCGTGGAATCGCCCGATCTCCTGCCGCGTCAGGCCGTCGGCCCTTACATCCGTGAAATCCGGCGCCTGCCCTGCTTGCGTGAGCGCCTTCATCGCCTTTCGGCAGGCGTCGCAGTTTTTCAGCCCGTAAACTTGCATCAAGCCTCCTTTTTCGGTGCAGTATAGCGCCACGGTCAGCCCCTGCGAGACTTGAGTCTTGATTTTCAGGTGATTCGCCCCCCATTCTTTTTGCCGTGACACCGAACTTCTATGACGACCGCTCCTCTTTCAGGGGCAGCCGGAAGACTTGGAAGACCCTGGCTGTGACCTGCCCGTAGCAATACCGCGGACGGGCCTTGAAAAAGAGGAGAGACGGCAATGCCCACCGGCACCGTGAAATGGTTCAACTCCACCAAAGGCTTCGGCTTCATCGCGCCCGATGATGGCGGCAAGGACGTGTTCGTGCACATCTCCGCCGTCGAGCGGGCCGGCATGACCGGCCTCGCCGACAATCAGAAAGTCTCGTACGAGATGGTCGAGGGGCGCGACGGGCGCCAGTCGGCCGGAGAACTGAAGGCGCTCTAAGCGATTTTGCATCCGAAAGACCGCTCCACCCGAAGGCCGCTTCGGGTGGGTTTCAGTGCGACGAGCGACTGGGCGGTCAGCGCCTGTCGCTGAGTTTTCCCAATTCGCTGTCCAGCGCCGCGCGCAACTTTTCGGCCGCGCCGGTCACGGCCTTTTTCAATGTCTCGTCATGGTGGGTCACAGCGGTCGGCGGGCGCCCCTCGATCCGGGCTTCGACCATGCAGCGCTTGTCGTCCGCGCCGCCCTTTTGCGCGTTCTCGTCACCCAGATGCACCTCGACGCGGGTGATACGGCCGGAAAGCGCGCGCAGTTTGGAGTTCACGACCTCCTCGACGAAACGCGTCACGTCTTCGTGGCTCTGAATCGAATGGTCGGTGTTGACCTGGATAAACATCTGCGGACCCTTTCCTTGTTGCCGTCGTCGGGGTGATCCCCAATTCCAGAGATGGGCCCGTCCACCACCGCGTGCAAGGCGCGCGGCCAGACCGCTACAGCGATCCGGCGCCGGTCCTGGCATCTACGAGGCCCGAGAGCCGCCAGAGCGCGTCTT
>JBAVQZ010000224.1:0-1533 GCA_049694515.1 Paracoccaceae bacterium
CGCCCAGACCGGGCAGTGCCGGACCGCGGATCGCCAGCGCCAAAACGCCGAAAAGGATCGCCGCTGCGTGCGGCCAGCGTTGCAGCAGGCACAGCTCGCAAGGCGCCAGCCCGCCGATATACTGAAAGCCGAAGGCGCCCAGCAGCAGCGCCAGAGAACCGCCCGCTGCGGCCAGGATCAGGGTGTTGCGTGTCACAGGTATTTCACCAGATAGAAGCCCCCCAGAAGGATCACCACGAAGAGCGTGAACATCAAGCCCAGCCGACGCTCTATGAACATGCGGATGGGCGCGCCGAATTTCCACAAGAGCGCGGCCACGACATAAAAACGAAGGCCGCGCGCCACGATGCTGGCCAGGATGAACACGCCCAGGTTGAGCCCGGTCGCGCCCGACAGGATCGTGATCACCTTGAAGGGGAAGGGCGTCACCCCGGCGATCAGCACGGCCCAGGCGCCCCAGTCGTTGTAGCGTTGCCGGAACGCCTCGAAATAGACGTCCTTGCCGTAGAACTCCAGCACCGGGCGGCCGACGCTCTCGAACAGGCCATAGCCGATGTAATAGCCCAGCAAGCCGCCGGCGACCGACGCGGCCAGCGCCACCCCGGCGATCAGCCAGGCGCGGCGGGGACGGGCCAGCACCATCGGGATCATCAGGATGTCCGGCGGCAGCGGAAAGACCGAGCTTTCCAGGAATGCCACGAAGGCCAGCGCCCAAAGCGCATGGCGGCTTTCGGCCTGCGTGATCGTCCAGAGGTAAATTCTGCGGATCATCCCGTGCCCGTCCCGCCTGCGTGCCTGCGGCGCCCATGCAGCACGCGCGGGCCGCGCGGTCAAGCCGTGAACGCTTTGCGCCTGTAGCGCGGACAGGGTAATCTGTCGCAAAACAAGGCGGGCAGGAGCGAATCGGGCATGGGGCAAACGCGGCGTGACAGCGGCCTGAACTTTGGCCGGCAGAGCCGGCGGCGCGGACCGTTGGCAGTGGCGCTTGGCGGGCTCGGGCTTCTGGCGATGGTGACGCTGGGTCAGGGTCTTCGCGTCGATGTTCCGCCACTGCTTCTTCACGACGCCGCGCTGGCCGCGCAGCCGGGGCAGGGCAGGCCGGTGCCCTCCGACCGGGACCTCGCCAACTCGCTTTCGGACCGGGTGGCGCGGGACGAGTCGACCTGGTCGGCCATCTTTCGCGATCAGGTGGGGCGCCCCTACAATGCACCCGAGCTTGTCCTGTTCACCGGACTCACCCAGTCGCCCTGCGGCGGCGCGGTGGGCGCGACCGGCCCTTTCTATTGCGCGGTGGACCGCAAAATCTATCTCGACACGGCGTTTTTCCGGGCGTTGCGGGCGCAGCCGGGCGGCGAGCGGGCCGTCGGCTATGTCGTCGGGCATCTGATGGCGCATCACGCGCAGAACGAGCTGGGGTTGCTCGCCAAGGCCAGCGCGCTGCGTCGGACAGCCGCGCCGGGACAGGCGGAAGAGATCTCCGCACGGGTCGAACTCCAGGCCGATTGCCTGGCGGGTATCTGGGCCGCCCATGCC
>JBAVQZ010000225.1:0-3040 GCA_049694515.1 Paracoccaceae bacterium
GTGCGGGGCAGGGCGGCGGCCTCGACGATGCCGGCATCGGCCTGGGCCGCCCAGACATGCGCCAGATGGGTCTTGCCCGCGCCTTGCGGCCCGACCAGAACCAGTTTCCGGGCGGGCCAGCGCCTCCAGTTCTCGACCTGCGCCACGGCCATGGCGTTTGCCGGCGAGACGAAGAAATCCTCCCGCCCCCGCGCGGCGCGCAACGGCAGATCGAAGACAAGCTGTTCGGCCATCTATTCGTCCCTGCGCTCATCCAGGCCGCGATAGAGCGGGCTTTCCATGTAGCGGTTGATTCCATGGCGGGTCACCACCCCCAACGCCGCCGAGACCGGCACCGCGATCAGCATCCCGACGAAGCCGAAGAGCGAGCCGAAAGCCGCCAGCGCGAAGATCAGCCACACCGGATGCAGGCCGACCGAACTGCCCACAAGGTTGGGCGTGAGCACGTTGCCCTCCAGCGTCTGGCCGGCAAAGAAGATCACGACGACGATTCCGATCATCCACCACTCGCCCCAGAACTGGAACACCGCCAGCCCCAGCGCCAGCGTGCCGCCGACGATCGCGCCGACATAGGGGATGAAGGTGATCAGCCCGGCGATGAAGCCCACGACCAGCCCGAATTGCAGCCCGACGATCATCAGCGCGACAGCGTAATAGGTGCCGAGGATCGCGCAAACCATGCCCTGTCCGCGGATGAAGGCGGCCAGCGTGCGGTCGATCTCCGTCGCCAGCTTGCGGATGACCGGCGCATGGTCGCGCGGCAGCAGCCGGTCGATCTCGGCCACCATCCGGTCCCAGTCCAGCAGCAGGTAGAAGGTGATGACCGGCACCAGCACCCCCAGCGCCAGCAGGTTGATCAGCGACATCGCCGAGACGAGCAGGCCGTTCAGCAATTCACCGCCGCGCGACTGGATCGTGTTGCCCAGCCCGACCAGAGATTGGCGCAGCGGCGAGCCTTCGACCATCAGCGACGGGAAGCGTTCGGTCAGGAAGGACTGGAGCTGATTGAAGATCTGCGGCGCCACGTTCACCAGCGCCACCGCCTGCGAGACGATCTTGGGCAGCACCAGAAGCGCCAGAAGTGTGAAGATCAGCAACGCCAGAAGCGTGATCGTGACGGTGGCCCAGACGCGCGAGAATCCGTGCGCCTCGAGCCAGTCGGCGATCGGATCCAGCATGTAGGCGAACGCCATTCCCAGCACGAAGGGCAACAGCACGCCGCCCAGATACCACAGCGCGATCAGGAACACCGCCGCGGCGATGCCCCAGTATTTGAACTGCTGCTGAACCGGCAGCGCCATGATGCCTCCAGAAAGACCGACCGGCCCAGTCTTCGCCCATGCCTCGCCATCTGGCAAGAGGCGCGGGGCGCTTGTCTGCCTGCTTGCGATGACATAGACGGGAACGCGAACCGTTCACCAGGAGGCCCGCAACGACATGCGCCTGTCCCGCTATTTCCTGCCCGTTCTGAAAGAAACCCCGGCCGAGGCCCAGATCGCGAGCCACCGCCTGATGCTCAGGGCCGGCATGATCAAGCAGGCCTCCGCCGGCATTTATTCCTGGCTGCCGATGGGGTTCAGGGTGTTGCGAAAGATCGAGCAGATCGTGCATGAAGAGCAGATCCGCGCCGGCCACATCCCTATGCTGATGCCCACGATCCAGTCAGCCGACCTGTGGCGCGAGAGCGGGCGCTACGACGATTACGGCGAGGAGATGCTGCGCATCACCGACCGGCACAAGCGCGACATGCTTTACGGCCCCACCAACGAAGAACTGATCACCGACATCTTCCGAGCCCATGTCAGCAGCTACAAGGACCTGCCGCTGACGCTCTATCACATCCAGTGGAAATTCCGCGACGAGATCCGGCCGCGCTTCGGCGTGATGCGCGGGCGCGAGTTCTATATGAAGGACGGCTACAATTTCGACGTGGACCGCGACGCGGCGATCCATGCCTACAACCGCCACATGGTCAGCTATCTGCGCACCTACGAACGGATGGGGTTGCAGGCGATCCCGATGCGGGCCGATTCCGGACCGATCGGCGGCGACGATACGCATGAATTCCTGGTGCTGGCCGAGACCGGCGAAAGCGAAGTGTTCTATGACAGCGCGATCGCCGATCTGAAGCTTGGGGAACGCAAGGTCGATTACGACGACCGCGCGCAATGCGCCGCGATCGTGACCGAGTGGACCACCCCCTATGCCCGCACCGACGAGACGCATGACGCGACGAAATTCGCCGATGTCCCCGAGGACCGGCGCAAGACCTCGCGCGGGATCGAGGTGGGCCAGATCTTTTATTTCGGCACCAAGTATTCCGAGCCGATGGGCGCCACCGTCACCAACGACAAGGGCGAGCAGGTACCCGTCCACATGGGCAGCCACGGCATCGGCGTCTCGCGCCTGGTGGGTGCAATCATCGAGGCCAGCCATGACGAGCGCGGCATCATCTGGCCCGAGGGCGTGACCCCTTTCCATTGCGGGATCGTCAATCTGAAGCAGGGCGACGCGCAGGCCGACAAGGCATGCGAGGACATCTACGCGGCGCTATGCCATCACGGGCTGGAGCCGCTCTACGACGATACCGAGGAACGCGCCGGGGCGAAATTCGCCACGATGGACCTGATCGGCCTGCCCTGGCGGATCACCGTCGGTCCGCGCGGGCTGAAGAACGGCGTCGTGGAACTGACCAACCGGCGCACCGGCGAAAGCGAGGAATTGACCCCCGAGGCGGCGGTCAAGCGCGTGGCCGAGATCTATGCCCCGCATCACGCGGCCGCCCCGGAGCCGATGCCGCAGCGTGCCTTCCACACCTGGATTTGAGCGGCGGCCGTCGGCTATGCGGGACAGAGGCGCCGTTCAACCAGCCGACCCTTCGATCAAGCGTCCCGCACGGCGTTGACGCCGGGCAGCGCCCGCCGCCCTCTTTGCCGGAATTCCTGCCGCCGTCCATAGAGGGCGCCCAACTGCTTTTCAGCCGACGCTCGCGGCACCTGAAGAGGCGCGCAAACCGCAACACATGCGCCAGGGGCTGGCC
>JBAVQZ010000226.1:0-2997 GCA_049694515.1 Paracoccaceae bacterium
GGACGGTACACGCGGCCCAGCTCATCCGGGTCGGGATGGACATGCACGATGCGCACGCCCGGCGCGGCAGGGTCGATCAGCGCATATCCCGCCGTCGCCGTGTCCCCCAGCCGCGTGCCCAACGCGAACACCAGATCGGCGTCGCGCAGGCGCTGACCCAGCGCGGGGTTCATGCCAACGCCCAGATCCCCGGCGAAATTCGGATGCCGGTTGTCCATGTAGTCTTGCCGGCGGAAGGTCACCGCCACGGGCAAGTCGAATCTTTCGGCGAACCGGGCAAGGTTGTGCGCCGCGTCTTGCGACCAGCCCGGGCCGCCGACGACCACCAGCGGGCGCTCGGCCCCGTTCAGCGCGCCCAGAACCGCCTCGACCTGCGCAACGCTCGCGGCGGCGGGCGCGGCGGCGGGTGCGGGGATGTCCGGCACCTCGGCCTTGTCACTCAGCATGTCCTCGGGCAGGGCCAGAACCACCGGGCCGGGACGCCCCGAACAGGCGACGTGGAACGCGCGCGAGATGTATTCGGGCAGTCGGTCGGTCTGATCGACCTCGGCCACCCATTTGACCAGCGGGCCGAAGAAACGACGGTAATCGACCTCCTGGAAGGCATCGCGGTCGCGGTGGCCGCGCGCGATCTGCCCGACGAAGACGACCATCGGCGTGCTGTCCTGCATCGCCACGTGCAGACCGCTGGCGGCATTGCTGGCACCCGGCCCGCGTGTGACGAACAGCACGCCGGGCCGCCCGGTCATCTTGCCGTCGGCCTCGGCCATCATCGCGGCACCACCCTCCTGTCGGCAGACGATGTTGCGGATAGCCACGTCATGCAGCCCGTCCAGCGCCGCGAGGAAGCTCTCGCCGGGAACCGAGAACACCCGCTCCACCCCCTGCCGCATCAGCTGATCCGCCAGGATCTGTCCGCCATGCCGTGCCATTCGCCGCTCTCCCCTTTGCCGAACCGCTGCTTCCGCGCAACCTGCGCCAGGAGAGCGCCGGGGGCAAGACGCGGGTTGCCCGCCCGGGCGGACGCGTTATCTGGGCAGGCGAGACAAGGGGAAAGGACAGGTTAATGGGCGAAACGACGCTTCTGGGCATTTCGGGCTCCCTCAGGAAGGGGTCCTACAACACCATGCTGATGCGCGAGGCGGCACGGCATTTCGCCCCGGATCGGTTCGTCGAGGCTGATCTGCGCCTGCCGCTCTTCGACGAGGATCTCGAGCAGGCCGAGGGAATCCCCGGCGCGGTGCAACGCCTGGCCGACCAGATCGCCGAGGCGGACGCGGTGGTGATCGCTGGGCCGGAATACAACAAGTCGGTCTCGGGCGTTCTGAAAAACGCGCTGGACTGGGTGAGTCGAACCAAGGGCAACCCGTGGAAGGACAAGCCGGTGGCGATCATGGCCGCCACCGGCGGGCGCGCGGGCGGCGAGCGCACGCAGTTCGCGCTGCGCTTGTGCATGGTGCCTTTCCGCCCGCTGCTGCTGCAAGGTCCCGAAGTTCTGGTTGGCAACAATGACCAGCAATTCGACGAGGCGGGCCGCCTGATCAACGAACGCAACGAGAAGGCGCTGATCACCCTGATGGAAGGGCTTCGCAAAGCCGCCGCGGTGTAAGCGTCAGGCCGGGTTGGCAATCTCGATCAGGTTGCCGTCGGGATCGCGCAGATAGATCGAGCTTATCGGTCCTGTCGCGCCGTGGCGTGGCACCGGCCCTTCCTCCACCGCGATGCCCCAGCCGGCCAGGTGTTCCATCCAGTCCTGAAGCGGCGTGTCCGAGAGGAAACACAGATCCGCCGATCCCGGGGCGGGTCGGGCCGCTTTAGGGTCGAATTCCAGACCCTTTTCATGCAGGTTCAGCTTCTGTCCGCCGAAGTGCAGCGCGGTGCGGGTGGAACCGTCGGCCGGATGGAACTGCTCTGCCACCATGCCCAGCACATCGCGGAAGAAGGCGACGCTGTGACCGATGTTTTCCACCGTCAGCACAAGGTGATCAAGCGTTCGAAGCCTTGGGGACATTGCCGTTGCCTCCTGCCATCCGCGCGTCTAGCTTTCGCATGATGCACCCGGCCGTTGGAAAAACACAAACACTGAAAGACGTGATGGACCCGGCGCGCGCCGCCGCGCTGCACGTCACGCTTGCGCTGGAGGCACCGGCGCCGGGCGCGGGCGACCGGCTTCCGCCCTTTTTCCACCAGATCTATTTCTGGGAGGCGCGCGCCCCCGGTCATCTGGGCCGCGACGGGCATCAGCGGCTGGGCGGGTTCATCCCCGATCTGGGCCTGCCCCGGCGAATGTGGGCCGGCGGGCGGTTGCGGTTCGACGCGCCGCTGCGCGCCGGTCTGGAAGCAGTAAAAACAACGGAAATCGAGACTATTACGCAGAAACAGGGCCGCACCGGGCCGCTGGCCTTCGTCACCCTGCGTCACGAGATCAGGCAGGAAGGGCGCCTTTGCGTCACCGAGCACCAGGATCTTGTGTATCGCGAGGATCCCGACCAGGCCGCACCCGCGCCCGAAGCGCCACAGGCGCCGGCGCACGCGGAAAGCTGCGAGGAAACGCGCTTTTCCTCGACGCTGCTGTTCCGCTATTCGGCGCTGACCTTCAACGGGCACCGCATCCACTATGACCGGGACTATTGCCGCGAAATCGAGGGCTATGACGGGTTGGTGGTGCACGGTCCGCTTCTGGCGCAACTTCTGATGCTGAAGGCGACACATGAGCTCGGGCCGCTGGCCGCATTCCGATTCCGTGCCACGGCGCCGCTCATGGATTTCGAGACGGCCGAACTGTGCCGATCGGGTGCCGATCTGTGGGTGCGCGGGCCTGACGGGCGGCAGTGCATGGCGGCCGTGGCGGAGCCGCGCTGAGGCATGCACCGATTGTGCACCGCGCGTGCACCTCACGTGCATACGCCTTGAGACAGAGATTTCATGCCTTCACCGTGGATAGCCCGGCCGGAAAGAAGCTCAGAGGCTGGCCTCGACCCGGAAAGGGTCCGGGAT
>JBAVQZ010000227.1:0-2218 GCA_049694515.1 Paracoccaceae bacterium
CGGCGATGGCCTCGAGGCTCCAGCACTGCGCGTCGCCGCGCGCGAAGGGGCCCATGCGGAACTGCTCGACCACCATCACCCGGTCGCGGTCCGGGTCGTAGGGAAGCACGGTGACCGCGTCGGTCGAAATGAAAGCCGCGCGGTGCAGCACCGGGCTGGTGCTGCCGTCGAAACGGACATGGGAAAGCGCGTAATCCTCCACGGCGAAAAAGCCGTTATAGGGCCGGTGCTTTTCGCGCACCGTGACGTCGCCGGGACCGGCTTGGCGGCGCAGCGTCGTGGGGGCGCTGTGGCGCGCGTTCAGACGCGAGGCCGCCCGCGCGCGGATCGAGGGGAACCGCCGGGCGATCTCTTCCGGGGTCAGGCGGCCATAGCTTTCCATCACCTCTTCCGCAGCCAGCAGAGTCAGCTCGCCCCACCGGGCCACCCAGTCGGCCAGCGACCAGGGCGCGCCCGCTTCGGGCGGTGTGTCGGGGAAGTAGACCCGGGCCATCTCGTCGCCCTGCCCGGTTTCCACCTCGACCTCCCGCAGGGTGTAGCCGAAGCCGCCCTCGTAGAAATCCAGCCGCGCCACGCCCTCAGGCGTCAGGCCGCTCACCAGAAGCCCCTCGGCGCTCGCCCCCGGCCGGGTCCGGATCATCGGAAAGCTTTCACCCGCAACCCAATGGACGGCATGGCCGGGCAGGCGCGCCGCGCGCACCCTCGCCGCGCCCCTTTCGGGGCCCAGCACGCAATCCAGCAGCGGGCGGTGGCACAAAGTGCCGTAGAAGAACAGTGCAGGCATGTCTCAGTTCCAGCGACGCGCGGCCCATTCGGTCAGCCAGGCGGCCAGGGTCCCGCCGATCAGAAGGATCAGTACCACCGGCACCGAGGTCACGATCATCAGCCCGTAATCCATGAGCATCTGGAAGAACTCCGTGATCGCCTCCCCCGGTCCGTCATAGCGCAGCTTCATCGACAGGCGGATCATCTCGTACAGCGAATGCAGGACCAGCGCAAAGACCACCATCGTCACCGTGGTGCGAAAGCCGGTCGTGACCGCCGCGACGTTGCCCTTGCCTGCCAGCCGGCCCATCACGCGCCAGCCGGCCAGCGCGCCAAGGGCCGCGTTGATTTCGCTGAACGGTCCGGGGTTGGTCCCCTCGGGCAACACGAAAATGAAGCTTTCGGACGCGAAGAACGCGACAAGGGCGAAGCCGATGGCGGCGAACAGACGGGCGGCGGTTGGCATGTGCGGGATTGCCTTCTTGTGGTCACGCTCGGGCGGCAGTTTCAGCCGCGCGGCCCGCCGGTGCAAGAGGGCGCGGCGCGCTTTTCCGCGGCCGCCGGAAACCGGCAACACTCCCCGGCTCAGAAGGTCCTGCGCTCATAGGCCGCCAGCGCCCGCGCGCGGCCATCCTTCAGCCCGACAACCGGCACGGGATAGGCATCCTCGGGCGCCATCGCCCAACTGCGCGGGATCGCCCGGAAATAGCTGAGCGCCGTGTCCGACGGGGCCGCGCGCCGCTCGACCAGCCAGGCATCGGCATAGGCGCGGTCGGGATCGAATTTCGCAAGCTGGGTGTCGGGATTGAAAATGCGGAAATAGGGCGCGGCGTCCGGACCGGAGCCCGCCACCCATTGCCAACCCATCGCGTTGGAGGCCGGGTCCCAGTCCACCAGGCAGTCGGCGAACCAGCGCATCCCGATTTTCCAGTGCGCCATCAGGTGCTTGGTAAGGTAGGAGGCCACGATCATCCGGGCGCGGTTGTGCATCGTGCCCGTCACGTACATCTCGCGCATCGCGGCATCGACGAATTCGACGCCCGTGCGGCCGCGCTTCCAGGCGGTGACCTCGGGGCGCGCCTCGTCCTCGGACCAGGGGAAGTCGTCCCACCCCTCGCGCCAGTTCGCGGTCGCGATATGCGGCGAGTGATGCATCAGGTGCCACGCGAATTCGCGCCAGACCAGCTCTTTCAGGAAATGCCCGGCCCCGCCCGCCCCTTCGTGCAGCGCGCGCTGCCCGGCATGCCAGATCGTCGCCGGGCTGATCTCGCCACAGGTCAGGTTCTCCGACAGGCGCGAGGTGGCATCCCGCGCGGGGAAATCCCGGTCGTCCTTGTAGCGGGCCACCTTGTTCTCGATGAAATCGCCCAGCCTGTCGGCGGCGGCGGCCTCCCCCACTGCCACATGCCGCACCACGACATCCGCGCCGCGCCGCATCGCCGCGCCCATGCGC
>JBAVQZ010000228.1:0-5707 GCA_049694515.1 Paracoccaceae bacterium
CCTTCGACCTGGGTGCGCACCCACTCGGCCCCGGCCCGTGTCTTGCCCGCGCCGCGCCCGCCCAGGATCGCCCATGTCCGCCAGTCGCCGTCGGGCGGAAGCTGATGCGGCAACGCCCAGAACTCGAACAGATATGGCAGCGCCAGCAGAGCCCCCTCACTCAACCCTGCCAGGAATTTCTCCTGTTCCTCGCGCGGCGCGCAGGCAATCCAGTCTGCGCCCGATCTCGTCGCGCGCCGCGTCGAAGTCGAGGGCGTATTGATCTGCGATTCCGCCGTCTGTCTTGATACGTTTTTCAACTCGGGACCTTTCGTCAAAAGCTGTCTGGGCCGCGCGGTTGAGATCGCCCAGCGCCGTTCTCAACTCCTTCGCCCGGGCCGATCGGCCCTCGCTCACGTCCTTGATAATCTCGTTCAGCGCCGCGATCGTGCGCTGAAAATGCTGTTCCGCCGCCTCAAGCACCGCCTGGGCCGCGTCGTCACTCTCCGGTGGAGCAATCACTGTCATATGGTCTAAGCCTGCCCTCTCATGCCGCTCCGCACGAGCGAAATGAAAAGGCGGCCACGGGGAGGAACCCCGGGCCGCCTGCCCACTTCTTCTAGCTTGCCCGAAGGTATACCCCGGAGCGTTCGGAGAGTCAAGAAATTTTGTGTTAACAATAAGTTAACAGGCGCTCTCGATCCAGGTTCAGCTCAGTTCCCGTCCTGCTGAGCCTCGATCGCACGCCATTTCGCCACGTTCTCGTTATGCTCGGCCAGCGTCTCGGCGAAAGCATGTCCGCCGCTTCCGTCAGCCACGAAATAGAGGTAGTTCGTGTCCGCCGGGTTCAGCGTCGCGGCGATCGAGGCGCGCCCCGGATTGGCGATTGGCGTCGGCGGCAGCCCGTCGATGACATAGGTGTTGTAGGGCGTGTCGGCGCGCAGTTCGCTCTGGCGCAATCCCCGGCCCAGAGCCCCCTTGCCATCGGTGATGCCATAGATCACCGTCGGGTCGGTCTGAAGACGGATGCCCTGCTCCAGGCGGTTGATGAAGACGCTGGCCACCTGTGGCCGCTCCTCTGGCACCGCGGTTTCCTTTTCGACGATCGAAGCCAGCACCAGTGCCTGTTCGGGCGTGTCCAGCGGCAGCCCCTCGGCCCGGCCCTGCCAGAGTTCGGCAAGGATCCGCGACTGCCGCTCCTGCATCTGGGCGATCAGATCCGACCGCCCGGTGTCCCGCGGTATCTCGTAGCTGTCCGGCGCAAGACTGCCCTCGTCGGGCAACTCGGGCACCTGGCCACTCAGGAAATCCGCCTGTTTCAGTTCTTCGACCACCTGCCAGCTGGTCACACCCTCGGCCAGCGTCACGCGAAAACGCACATCCGGCTGGGCGGCCACGTCGGAATAGCCCGCAGGCGCCTCCTCGCTTGAGGGATCGAAGGCCATGACCTCCTCGTACCGGTTGGTCGCCGGGTCAAGCTCGCGCACCTGCACCTCGGCACTCAGAATGCCGACGCGGAAATTAACCTCCGTGCCGCAGGTGGACCGGCCCGAGCGGGTGATCTCTTCCACGATCTGCTGCATCGAGGCGCCCTCGGGCAGCAGGAAACTGCCGGCCTTCAGGTCGGCGGCCCGGCCACTGTAATCCGCGCCGATCCGGAAGATCGCCCGGCTCGAGATCGCACCCTTGTCGAGCAGCTCCTGCGACACGCGCCGCATGTTCGAGCCGCCCTCGATCCGCAGGCAGATCGGCTTTTCCAGCGGACCCGGGCCGGAATATTGCGTCTTGCCCCAGATCACCACGCCGCCCAGAAGCAGCAGCAATGCGATGAACAGGGTCAGCGCGTTCGAGGCGATATTGCGCCACATCAGCCGTCAACCCTACCCATAACCAGCGACGCGTTTGTGCCCCCGAACCCGAAGGAGTTCGACAGCACGACGTCGATCTCGCGCTTCACCGCCGCGTTGGCGGCAAGGTCCAGGGTCGGGTCCACGGCGGGGTTTTCCAGATTGATGGTCGGCGGCGCCACCTGATCGCGGATCGCAAGGATCGAGAAGATCGCCTCCACCGCGCCGGCCGCGCCCAGCAAATGCCCGATGGAGGATTTGGTCGAGGACATCGTGGCCTTGCCCGCCGCGTTGCCCAACATCCGCTCCACCGCGGCCAGTTCCACCACGTCGGCCATGGTCGAGGTACCGTGCGCGTTGATGTAATCCACGTCGCCGGGGTTCAGTTCCGCCCGTTTCAGCGCTGCGCGCATCGCCCGCTCGGCGCCGTCGCCGTCCTCGCTCGGTGCGGTTATGTGATATGCGTCGCCCGACAGCCCGTATCCCAGGATCTCGGCATAGATCTTCGCGCCGCGCGCCTTGGCGTGTTCATATTCCTCCAGCACCACAACGCCCGCGCCCTCGCCCATGACAAACCCGTCCCTGTCGGAATCATAAGGACGGCTCGCCTTTTTCGGATCGTCGGCGCGTTTCGTCGAAAGCGCCTTGCAGGCGTTGAACCCGGCGATGCCGATCTCGGAGATCGGGCTTTCGGCGCCGCCGGCCAGCATCACGTCGGCATCGCCCCACTGGATCAGGCGAGCGGCGTCGCCGATCGCGTGCGCGCCGGTCGAGCAGGCTGTGACGACCGCATGGTTCGGCCCCTTGAACCCGAAGCGGATGGAAACCTGCCCCGAAACCAGGTTGATCAACGCGCCTGGAATGAAGAAGGGCGACACGCGGCGCGGCCCGCGCTCCTTGATCAGCACGGCGGTCTCGGCGATCGAGGTCAGCCCCCCGATGCCCGAGCCGATCATCACCCCGGTGCGCTCGCGACCGTCGTCATCCTGCGGTTGCCAGCCGGAATCGCGCACCGCCTGGTCGGCGGCGGCCATGCCGTAAAGAATGAAATCGTCCACCTTCCGGCGGTCCTTCGGCTCCATCCAGTCATCGGGGTTGAAGGTTCCGTCCGTCCCGTCGCCGTGCGGAATCTCGCAGGCATAGGTCGTGGCCAGATTCGCCGCGTCGAACCGCGTGATCGGCCCCGCCCCGGACTGCCCGTCCAGCAGCCGTGACCATGTCTTTTCAACCCCGCACGCAAGGGGGGTCACCATTCCCAGCCCGGTGACGACCACACGACGCATGTTCTGCTCCTCCTGCCTCGGATTTCCGATATTCGTGATACCTTGGTTTCGCGCCATGGGGCAAGGGATTGCGCCGTTTGCGCCGGAATTTGCCGGTCGGACGCGCTGCGCCGGGTCGCCGAAAGGGTGTCATCTTTCCGACCGTGGCGTCCGCGCCGGAACGCAAAACGGCGCCCACCGGGCGCCGTTTTTAAAAATCAGTGTCGGCTGCCGCTTACGAGGCTTCCGTAATGAACTTCACCGCGTCGCCGAAAGTCTGGATGGTCTCGGCGGCGTCATCGGGAATCTCGATGCCGAACTCTTCCTCGAAGGCCATGACCAGCTCGACGGTATCCAGGCTGTCGGCACCAAGGTCATCGATGAACGAAGCGCTGTCCGTCACCTTGTCCTCTTCCACACCCAGGTGCTCGACGACGATCTTCTTCACGCGATCTGCGATGTCGCTCATATCAATTCCTCATTGGTCTCGGGCACCGTGCCCGTTTCTTGCTTCTGGTCCCGCGGACCGCTTCATTACCAAGCGCTGAAAAACACGCCTGCTGCGGATTCTGCGCCGCCTATAGCATATCGAACCTTCAAGGCAAACGCTTTCCAAAAATCCCGGACCCGCCGTCAGTACATCGCCATGCCGCCATTCACATGCAATGTCGCGCCGGTGACGTAGGCCGCCTCGGGGCTGGAAAGATAGGTCACGGCGGCGGCGATCTCGCCCGGATCGCCCATGCGCCCGGCGGGCACCTGGACCAGCAGCTTCTGCTTCTGCTCGTCGGTCAGCTTGTCGGTCATCGCCGTGGTTATGAAGCCCGGCGCGACGCAGTTGACGGTGATGCCACGGGTGGCGACCTCGGCGGCCAGCGACTTCGACAGTCCCGTCACGCCCGCCTTCGCGGCGGCATAATTGGCCTGCCCCGGATTGCCCGAGGCGCCCACGACCGAGGTGATGTTGACGATCCGGCCCCAGCGCGAGCGCATCATCCCCTTCAGAACCCCGCGGCACAGCTTCATGGTCGAGGTCAGGTTGATGTCCAGCACATCCTGCCACTCGTCGTCCTTCATCCGCATGAAGATGTTGTCGCGGGTAATGCCGGCGTTGTTGACCAGAATATCCACCGCGCCCATCGCCTCGGCCGCCTGTCCGGGCAGGGCCGCCACTGCTTCGCCATCGGCCAGGTTGCAGGGCAGGACATGGGCGCGCCCGCCAAGCTCCTGCGCCAGTTCTTCCAGCGGCGCGACCCGCGTGCCACTCAGCCCGACTGTCGCGCCCTGCCCGTGAATCGCGCGGGCGATGGCCCCGCCGATGCCCCCCGAGGCGCCGGTGATCAGCGCGGATTTTCCTGTAAGATCAAACATTTTCATTCCTCACTTCAGGCTTTCGACAGCCGCTTTCACGTCCTCGGGCGTGCCGATCGTACGGGTTGCCGCGCTGCGGTCGATGCGCCGGATCATCCCGGAAAGCGCCTTGCCCGCGCCGATCTCCCAGAACTCGGTGACGCCGTGGCCGATCATCCACTGCACGGATTCGCGCCAGCGCACCGAGTGGGTAACCTGCTCCACCAGCAGCGAGCGGATGGTGGCGGGCTGACTGGCGTCATGGGCCAGCACATTGGCCACCAGCGGCACCCGCGGCCGCTCGATCGTCACGTCGTCCAGCGCGCCGGCCATGACCCGCGCGGCGGGGGCCATCAGCGCGCAATGGAACGGGGCAGAGACCGGCAACATCACGGCCCGCTTCGCGCCTGCCTCCTGCGCCAGTTCGACGGCGTGCGTGACGGCCGCGGCATCGCCCGAGATCACCACCTGCCCGGGATCGTTGTCATTGGCCGCCTCGCAGGTCTTTCCGGTGTCGTGCGCAGCGCGCTTGGCAAGTTTCCGGACCGTTTCCAGGTCAAGCCCCAGAAGTGCGGCCATCGCGCCCTGACCAACCGGCACGGCCTCCTGCATCGCCTGTCCGCGCGCGCGCAGCAGCCGCGCGGCATCCGAAACGCTCAGCGCACCCGCCGCGGCCAACGCCGAATACTCGCCCAGCGAGTGGCCGGCGACATAGGCGGCGGCCTCGATGGTCACGCCCTCGGCCTCCAGTGCGCGCATCGCCGCCAGAGAGGTCGCCATCAGCGCCGGCTGGGCGTTGCGGGTAAGCGTCAACTCCTCCTGCTCGCCCTCCCAGATCAGGGTGCTCAGCTTTTCGTCCAGCGCTGCGTCCACCTCGTCGAACACGGCCCGGGCGGCCGGATAGGCCTCGGCCAGCGCACGGCCCATGCCGATGGTCTGGGCCCCCTGGCCGGGAAATACGAATGCTCGGGTCATTTTCTCCCCCTCGGAACAGTTGCGGAGGGGATACATTGCGCGAAAGGCTTGTGCAATTACGTTGTCTCAGGGAAAGACGGGGTCAGTCCTTCTTGCCCTTGTCGCCGTCCCCCCAGTCCTTCTGACCATGAAACCCGCCGAAAAGGCCTTTCTTCTTGCCGCTCTTGCCGTTGCCGGCGCCCTTGCCCGGCGTCTCGCCAGCCTTGCCGACATCCTTGTCGTTGCCGGGATTGCCCAAGTTCGCGCCGCCGCCACCCCCGTTGCCATCGTCCGCGGGCCCCGCATCGCCGGACC
>JBAVQZ010000229.1:0-3179 GCA_049694515.1 Paracoccaceae bacterium
GCCCTCGCCCTGCGCCGGGCGCCGCCGGGCGACATCCGCGAACTCGCGGCCCGCTGGGAGGCGCTGACCGGCGCATCGGCGCATGGCTGATGCGCGCGACGAGGATTTCGAGAAAGATGACGTGGCCGGCCGCATCGCGGCCGAGGCGCTGATCGTCGATGTGGACGGGTTCGAGGGGCCGCTGGACCTGCTGCTGACGCTGTCGCGCACCCAGAAGGTCGATCTGCGCAAGATCTCGGTCCTGCATCTGGCCGAGCAATACCTGGCCTTCGTCGAGCAGGCCAAGCAGCTGCGCCTGGAACTGGCCGCCGACTACCTGGTGATGGCCGCCTGGCTGGCCTTCCTCAAGTCGCGCCTGCTGCTGCCGCCCGACCCGGCGGACGAGGGCCCCTCGGGCGAGGAACTGGCCGCGCATCTGGCATTTCAGCTGGAACGGCTTCAGGCGATGCGCGACGCCGCCGCGCGGCTTATGGGGCGCGATCAGCTCGGCCGCGATTTCTTTGCCCGCGGCACGCCCTCGGACGTGACCCGAATCCGGCGGGTGACCTATACCGCGACGCTGCTGGACCTGATGCAGGCCTATGCCCGCATCCGTACGCGCGATGATTTCCGCCCCTTCGTGATGGACCGCGATTCGGTCTATACGATGGAGGAGGCGCTGGAGCGGATGCGCGGGCTGATCGGATATTCCGGCGGGTGGACCAGCCTTATGAGCTACCTGCCCGAAGGATGGGAGACCGACCCGGTCCGCCGCCGCTCGGCCACGGCGGCCAACTTCGCCGCGTCGCTGGAACTGGCCAAGTCCGGTGCAATCGAGATCCGCCAGGGGGAAACCTTCGCCCCTATCGAACTTCGCATGAAGAAAGCCCCGTAAATGGCTCAGGAATTGGAAGAAAGTCTTTTCGAAGCTCCGCCGATGGACGAGCAGGAGAGGATGGTTGAAGCCATCCTTTTCGCCAGTGCCGAGCCCGTCACCGTGGCCGAGCTGAACGCGCGCATGCCGCATGGCTGCGACTCGTCCGAGGCGCTGACGCTGCTTCGCGAACGCTACGAGGGGCGCGGCGTGCGGGTGATGCGCGTGGGCGAGGGCTGGGCGATCCGCACCGCGCCCGACCTGGGTTTTCTGATGCAGAAGGAGACAGTGGAGACCCGCAAGCTGTCGCGCGCGGCGATCGAGACATTGGCCATCATCGCCTATCACCAGCCGGTCACACGCGCCGAGATCGAGGAGATTCGTGGCGTCTCGGTCTCGCGCGGGACCGTGGACCAGCTGCTGGAGCTTGAATGGATAAAATTCGGGCGGCGGCGGATGACACCGGGCCGTCCGGTGACCTATGTTGTGACGCAGGGCTTTCTGGACCATTTCGGCCTGGAAAGCGCCCGCGACCTGCCGGGGCTCAAGGAATTGCGCGCCGCCGGCCTGCTGGAGAACCGCCCGCCGCCCGGCGCCCTGCCGGATGCTGACGGAGATGAGGACGAGGATCAGGGCGACATGTTCGAGGACGACGCCTGAAACGGAGGGCCTTCAGATGAACGCCAACCAGCTTTTCAACATGATCACCCGGATGGTGATGCGCCGCCTTATGCGGACCGGCGTCAACAAGGGGATCGACATGGCCTCGCGGCGCGGCAAGGCGCAAAAGGACATGACCCCGGAAGAGCGAAAGACGTCTGACCAGGCCGGTCAGACAGCCAAGCGCGCGCGGCAGGCGGCCAGGATCGCCCGGCGGATGGGGCGCTTCTGAACGCGGCTCAGCCGCGGAAATGCTTGCTGAGTTTCAGCCCCTGGCCCTGGTAGTTGGACGCGATGCCCGTGCCGTAGAGATGAGCGGGGCGCGCGGCCATCCGCTCATAGACCAGTCGTCCCACCACTTGCCCGTGCTCCAGCACGAAGGGGGCCTCGTGGCAACGCACCTCCAGCACGCCGCGCGCGCCGGCGCCGCCGGCCTCGGCATGGCCGAAACCGGGGTCGAAGAAGCCCGCGTAATGCACCCTGAACTCGCCCACCATCGCCAGGTAGGGCGCCATCTCGGCAGCATAATCGGGCGGGATGCAGACCGCCTCGCGGCTGACGAGGATGTAGAACGCGCCGGGGTCCAGGATGATGCGCCCGGCGCGGGTATGGATCGGCTCCCAGTATTCTGCGGGGTCGTAATGGCCGATCAGGTCCAGGTCGATCAGTCCCGTGTGCGGCTTCGCGCAATAGCCGACGAGATCACCGTCGCGCGGCTCCAGATCCACCGAAAAGCCGAGCCCCTCGGAGATCACCGCGGGGCCGCCGGTGACCAGCGGTGTCCGCGCGTGCAGCGCGATCAGCTCGGAATCGTCCAGCACCGCCTGGCCGCGGCGGAACCGGACCTGGTTCAGCCGCATCCCCGGCCGCACCTTGACCGAGAAGGATCGCGGGCAGATCTCGGCATAGAGCGGCCCGTCATAGCCGGCCGGGATGCGGTCGAACTCCTCACCCCCGTCGGTGACGGCGCGGGTCAACAGGTCTAGCCGGCCGGTGGAGCTTTTCGCGTTCGCCACCGCCTGCACGTCGTCGGGCAGGCACAGCCTTTCCATAAGCGGCACGACGTAGACACAGCCCTTTTCCAGCACCGCGTCGCCGGTCAGGTCGATGCGGTGCATCTCGAACTCGTCCAGCCGATCCGCCACGCTGCGCCCGGCCCCGGCCAGGAAAGAGGCGCGCACGCGATAGGCCACGCCGCCCAACCGCAGGTCGAGCGAGGCGGGCTGCACCTGTTCGGGCAGAATCGCCGGATCGCCGGAAATCCGGCCGTCTGCAATAAGCGTTTCGATGGATTGAGAGGGAAGAACCCCGATGCCGGTCATTCCGGACCCCCTGAAAGATCAAACCGCCCGGCGCCGGGCCGGGCGCGGGCGGTGATGATGTTGGTCGGGCTAGCAGGACTCGAACCTGCGACCTTCCGTCCCCCAGACGGACGCGCTACCAGGCTGCGCCATAGCCCGACACCGGGTGTGTCATACCAGTTTTGCGCGCGGGGGCAAGACGCAAAACCGGGTGTCGCGGCCGGTTTACGCACCGTCCGCAATGCGCGCCGAAAGGGCCTTTAGGCGGGTCACCGCCTCGGCCACCGCGGGGCCGTGATTCTGGCGCAGATCGCGCCGAACCGCCCGGTTGCGCAGGCGCGCTGTCAGCGGCCGAGGGCCGAGGG
>JBAVQZ010000230.1:0-4212 GCA_049694515.1 Paracoccaceae bacterium
CAGATGGCGCGCGCGCAGGGTTCCGCCCGGCGTGGTCAAGAGATAGCCGCCGCCATCCGCCCGTCGGATCGCTGTCACAGGCGAATGGCCGTGAATCCGCGCGCCTTCCTGCACCGCCGCGCGGGCCAGTCCGGTTGCGTATTTCCAGGGGTTCAGGGCAAAGCCCAGCGGCACGGTAAGCGCGCCGTGAAACTCCGGCCCGGACATGCCGCACTCGGCCAGCGCGCCGCGTTCGATCAGTTCGGCCTCAACGCCATATCGCGCCCGGACCAGCCCGGCCTCCTCGCGCAGCTTCGTCATCGCCTCGGGGCGGTGGGCCATCACGGTTTCGCCCTGGGAATGGCGATCAACGCCCAGCCCGTAGCGGTCGAGAATTTCGGCCACGAGGTCGATCGCGGCAACCTGCGCCTTGTGGAACTGCGCCACATCCGCCTTGCCGTGGCGCCGTTCAAGCGCCGTGTCCGAGGCCATCGCACCGCCGATGCAGGCGAAGCCGCCGTTGCGGCCGGACGCGCCCCAGCCGGGATCCTCGGCCTCCAGCACCGTCACATCAGCGTCATGGTCACGCGCCAGGTGCAGCGCCGCCGACAACCCCGTATAGCCCGCGCCGATTACCGCGAAATCGCAAGTCGCATCGCCGTCAAGCGCCGGGTAATCCGCCTGTTCCGCCGTGCCGCGCCAATAGCCCTTCTCCAGCGACGCGGCAGAGTAGGCGCCGGGTTCATAAAGCCGTTTCATGCGCTGCCGCTCATTGCTTGGCCGCTTCCTGCTCCTCGCGCCGCAACCGCACCATGCGTCCCTTGGAGATCAGCGAGGCGGAAATCACGCCGACCGTGACGATGGAAATCATGATCGTCGAAAGCGCGTTGATCTCGGGGCTGACGCCCAGGCGCACGGCGCTGAAGATCTTGATCGGAAGCGTGGTCGAAGACGGCCCGGTCGTGAAAGAGGCGATCACCAGGTCGTCCAGCGACAGGGTAAAGGCCAGCAGCCAGCCCGAGATCACCGCCGGCGCGATGATCGGCAAGGTGACGCTCTTGAATGCGTCGAACGGCGTGCAGCCGAGGTCGAGCGCGGCCTCCTCCAGCGAGCGGTCGAAGGTTGCCAGGCGCGACGACACCACGACCGAGACATAGCACATCGAGAATGTCGTATGCGCCAGCACGATGGTCGTCACGCCACGGTCCAGCCCGATGGAGATGAACAGCAGCAGCAGCGACAGGCCGGTGATGACGTCGGGCATCACCAGCGGCGCATAGATCATGCCGGAAAACAGCGTGCGCCCCATGAACCGCCCGCCGCGCACCAGCGCATAGGCCGCCATCGTCCCCAGCGCCGTGGCGAGGGTCGAGGACAGCACCGCCACTTTCAGCGTCACCCAGGCCGCGTCGAGAAATGCCTGGTCGTGCAGCAGCACGCCATACCATTTCGTCGAGAACCCGGCCCAGACCGTGACCAGCTTCGATTCGTTGAAGCTGTAGATGACCAGGATCATCATCGGCATATAGAGGAAGGCGAAGCCGAAGGTCAGCGAGGTCGCGTTGAACCAGGTGAAGCGGCGCGTCATTGATCCGCCTCCCGCTGACGCTGCTCGTTGCGCTGGAACAGGATGATCGGGATCACCAGGATCAGAAGCAGCACCACCGCCACCGCCGAGGCCACCGGCCAGTCACGGTTCGAGAAGAACTCTTCCCACAGCACCTTGCCGATCATCAGCGTGCGCGACCCGCCAAGGATCGACGGGATCACGAATTCGCCGATCGCCGGAATGAACACAAGGAAGCACCCGGCGATCACGCCGGTCTTCGAAAGTGGCACGGTGATCAGCCAGAACGCCTTGACGCGCGAGCAGCCCAGATCCTCGGCCGCCTCCAGAAGCGAGACATCCATCTTCTCCAGCGCGGCATAGATGGGCAGGATCATGAAAGGCAGATAGCCGTAGATGATGCCGATATAGACCGCCCAGTTCGTATTCAGGATCTGCAACGGCTCCGAGATCGCGCCGGTCCACAGCAGGAACTGGTTCAGCACGCCTTCCTGGCTGAGGATGCCCATCCATGAATAAACCCGGATCAGGAAGCTGGTCCAGAACGGGAGGATCACCAGCATCATCAGCGTGGGGCGCCATTCCTCGGGCGCGCGCGACATGCCATAGGCGACCGGATAGCCAACCAGCAACGTCGCGATCGTCGCAAGCCCCGCGATCTTCAGGCTGGAGACATAGGCGCGCCAGTAGAGGTCGTCCTGCGTCAGGAAGGTGAAATTCTCGAGGTCGAGACCCGAGAAGAACTTCCTCAACCCCTCCCATCCGGCGGTGAAGTCCAGGGTGGGCGTATAGGGCGGGATCGCCAGCGCGATGTCGGACAGCGAGATCTTCAGCACGATCACGAAGGGGATCAGGAACAGCGCCAGAAGCCACAGGTAGGGCACGGCCAGAACGAACGCGCGGCGGTAGTTCATGGCGCGCCCCTCAATTGGTCAGGACGACGCCGGCGGTGTCCGTCCAGGACAGCCAGACCGTGTCTTCCCAGGTGAAACTGCGCCGCGCGATGCGCCGGTTGTTGGCGGTCTGCGCCTTGATATGCGTGCCGTTCGGCAATTCGACGTGATAGGTCGAGATGTTGCCGAGATAGGCGATGTCCAGCACCTTCCCTTGCACGGCGTTGGCGGCGCCTTCAGGCCGTGTCGGGCTGATCGCGACTTTCTCGGGGCGGATCGCGAAAAAGACGCGCGCGCCCTTTTCCAGCGGCTCGGGTGAGGTGCCGATGATGTCGTCCATCCCCTCGGCCCAGGCGATCTTGTACTTGTCCTCGCCGGTGGCGGTCGCGGTGCCTTCGATGATGTTCACGTCGCCAATGAAATCGGCGACATAGACGTTCTGCGGCTCTTCGTAGATCCGGTCCGGCGTGGCGATCTGGATCAGCTTGCCCTCGTCCATCACGGCGATGCGGCTGGCGACGGTCATCGCCTCTTCCTGGTCGTGCGTGACGATGACGAAGGTTGTGCCGGTTTTCTCCTGAATGTCCATCAGCTCGAACTGGGTATCCTCGCGCAGCTTCCGGTCGAGCGCGCCCAGCGGTTCGTCCAGCAGCAGCAGCTTGGGCGCCTTGGCCAGGCTGCGCGCCAGCGCCACGCGCTGGCGCTGTCCGCCGGAAATCTGGTGCGGCTTGCGCTTGGCGAAGCGGTTCAGCCGGGTCAGCGTCAGCATTTCCTCGACCCGCGCGGGGATCTCTGATTTCGGCATGTCCGAGCGGCGCAGGCCGAAGGCGATGTTGTCATAGACGGTCAGGTGCGGAAACAGCGCGTAGGACTGGAACATCATGTTGACCGCCCGCTTGTTCGGCGGCACATGCCCAATATCCTTGTCTTCCAGAAGGATCGTGCCCTCGGTCACGGCCTCGAACCCGGCGAGCATCCGCATCAAGGTGGTCTTGCCGCAGCCCGATGGACCCAGAAGGGCGAAAAATTCCTGTTTGTAGATGTCGAGGTTCAGATCGTCGATCGCGGTGAATTCGCCGAACCTCTTGGTGACGCCCTGAAACCGGATCAGCGGCTTCTGATCGGGGTCTTCCCACGGGGCGAAGATTTCCGTCGCGGCTGTTTGCGCCATGCCGTCCTCTTTGGGGAAACACTGGAAAAACCCCGCGCCCTGGTCCGGGCGCGAGGTTGTGCGGGCTGGCTCAGGTGCCCGATTTCACCTTGGTCCACAGGCGCGTCACCACGCGCTGAACCTTCGCCGGATAGGGCGTGGTGGTATAGAGGTTCTCCAGCGTCGCCTCGTCGGGATAGATCGCCGGATCGTTGATCACGTCGTCGTTCAGATACTGCTGCGACGCCTTGTTGCCGTTGGCGTAGTAGACGTAGTTCGATGCCGCCGCGATGTTTTGCGGATCCATGATGAAGTTCAGGAACTTGTGCGCCCCGTCCGGGTTCGGCGCGTCCGCCGGGATCGCCATCATGTCGAACCACATCAGCGCGCCTTCCTTCGGCGGGTGATATTCGATCTCGACGCCGTTATCGGCCTCGGCCGCGCGATCTCGGGCCTGAAGCACGTCGCCCGACCAGCCGAAGGCCACGCAGATATTCCCGTTGGCCAGCGCGTTGATGTATTCAGAGCTGTGGAATTTCTGCACATAGGGCCGGACCGCGCTGAGCACGGGTTCGGTCTTGGCGATCACGTCGGGATCGTGGCTGTCCGGGTCGAGGCCAAGA
>JBAVQZ010000231.1:0-2146 GCA_049694515.1 Paracoccaceae bacterium
GTCGAGAAGGCCGCGGCCGAGGCATAGGTCAGCCCCGCCTCGACCAGCGCGTCGGTCATGCGCGCCTTGAACTCGGCGCGCGCGCGGCCCTGCATCCGGGCCGGGATTTCCTCGGAGAAGAGTTCGACAAGAAGATCGGGCATGGCTCAGTAATTCTCCGGCGCGGGGGGACAGCCTTCGGGGGCGGGCTTTCCGTCGAAGACGACCTCGCCGCAATGGTTGATCTGGTTCCAGGCATAGCCGCGGCCGTCAGGAAAGACGGCGATCACGCGGTCGATGCCGTAATGGATGTTCTCCTGCCCCATGAAAGCCGTCGCGTCGCCGCGCTCCAGGGCCTCGCCGATGGCGTTGGCGTCGAAACAGTCGAACCAGCCGGGCGCCACCAGCGGGACCGGCTTTTCATAGGGCTGATATTTCTGCGCGAGCGTGTCGGCGGGAACGGCCAGCTTGAAACAGGCGCGGAAGCGCACGGGCGAGCTGTCGGCGTCGATCCCCTGGAAATCGTCGACCGGGATTTCCTCCGGATCGCCGGTGCCGCGCAGGGTCAGGTCAACCTCGGCGGCGGGGCTTTCCGGGTCGATGCTGCGGTAAAAGGCATAGACCTGCGTATAATACAGCGCGGCGCCGCCGATCAGCGACACCACGACGATCAGGATGCCCAAGGCTCTGCCGCTCATGCCGTGGCCCCGCCGGCGGCGGTCTGCACGAAGGCGTCGGCGCAGGCCTTGGCCAGCGCCCGGACGCGGCCGATATAGGCCTGCCGCTCGGTCACCGAGATCACGCCGCGGGCGTCGAGCAGGTTGAACAGATGGCTGGCCTTGATGCACTGGTCATAGGCCGGGTGGGCCATTACGATGTCCTGACCGTTCCGGGGATCTTCGGCGGGCGCGTCGAGGATGCGCTGACACTCGGCCTCGGCATCCTCGAAATGGCGCAGCAGCGTCGCGGTCTCGGCCACGTCGAAATTCCAGCGGGAATACTCACGTTCGGTCTGGCGGAAGACATCGCCATAGCTCAGCGGGATCGGCGCGCCGGGGTCGTTGAAGGGCATGTCCATAACGTGGTCGATGCCCAGCACATACATCGCCAGCCGCTCAAGACCATAGGTCAGCTCGCCCGAGACGGGGTGGCAGTCATGTCCGCCGACCTGCTGGAAATAGGTGAACTGGCTGACCTCCATCCCGTCGCACCAGACCTCCCAGCCCAGCCCCCAGGCACCGAGGGTGGGGCTTTCCCAGTCATCCTCGACAAAGCGGATGTCGTGCAGGGACATGTCGATCCCGATCGCCTCCAGCGAGCCGAGATAGAGCTCCTGCAAGTCGGGCGGGCTGGGCTTTATCAGCACCTGGAACTGATAATAGTGCTGCAGACGGTTGGGGTTCTCGCCATAGCGCCCGTCGGTGGGCCGGCGCGAGGGTTGCACATAGGCCGCGGCCCAGGGACGGGTACCCAGCGAGCGCAACGTGGTGCCCGGATGGAAGGTGCCCGCGCCCACCTCCATGTCATAGGGTTGCAACACGGCGCAGCCCTTGGCCGCCCAGTAGGACTGCAGTCTCAGGATGATCTCCTGAAAACTCCGGGGTTTGCTTTCGCTCATGGTACTTTGCCCGCCTGTGGGAAACAGCGTCTCAATAGGCAAGCCGGGCGGCAGGGTCAATCGGCCCGCCGGGTTTATAATTGACGTGCATTGCCGGCCTGCTTTGATACGGTCCGAACTGGATTCGTCCGCCGGCGCAACTAGCAGGGACAAAAAGCGTAATGCAAAAGATTCTTTCCGTCATCTTACTGGTTTTCCTCATGGCGCTTCCCGCCGCCGCGCAAGAACGCGTCTGGCTTCAGGTCGAGGCGCAGCCGACCCTGCGCGAGGCCCAGCAGCGCGCCCGCGCCTATGCCGACGCCTTTCCCGACGTCAGCGGCTTCCAGCTCGACACCGGGTGGTATGCGATCGTGCTTGGCCCCTACCGCCCCGACGCTGCGTCGATCCGTCTGGGCACGCTGAAGGCGCAGCGGCGGGTTCCGGGCGATGCCTATGTCTCGGACGGAACGAATTTCGAGCGGCGGTTCTGGCCAGTGGGCGCCGCCGGAATGGCCGCCGTCCAACCCCTGCCCCAGTCCAAGCCGGACCCGGCCCCGAGCGCCGGCGAGG
>JBAVQZ010000232.1:0-5629 GCA_049694515.1 Paracoccaceae bacterium
GATCTGGGCCGCGTCTAGCCCGGCGGCGCGCAGGAACCCAGCACCGGGGCCGGGGACGGCCAGATCATCCTCCAGCATCAGGCTGATCACGGGCGCAGGCACGGCGTGACACACCGCCTCCACCACCGATACCGGATCGAATGCCGCCACTTGCGGGCGCTGCATCAGGTCCTTCCACGGCAGCGGGTTGGCGCGCCAGAGAATCTGATGCTTGTGCCAGCTTTCCAGCCAGGCGAGGCGCGCGCGGGCGTAATAGACGAAGCTCACTTCGTGCCCGGCAGCCCCGCCCAGAAGCGCGGCAGCAATGGCGGGCGCGGTGTCGTAGAGCGGGCGCGCCTGCCGGGTGGATGGCATCGCCCCCGCGAAATCCTCGGCCGACAGAAGCAGGCGGTCGGCCGGCCCCGGCGCCAGCCCGTCCAGAAGCGACGACATCGCGTCGCTCACCTGCGCGGCCGACCGCTCTCGCGCTTTCGGATCATAGGCGCGGCAAACCGCCGTCAAACGCTGAAACGCCGGGCTGTGGCGCGACACGAAGCGAACATCGGGCGGCAGGCTGTCCCGGTTCGCCTCCAGCAGATGCTGCAGGCTGGTGCTGCCGGTCTTGTGCAGCCCCGCGTGAATGAAGAGGCGCGCCACCGCACGCCACCGCGTCACACGGTCCGCTCGACCATCATCTTCTTGATCTCGGCGATCGCCTTGGCCGGGTTCAGCCCCTTGGGGCAGGTCTTGGCGCAGTTCATGATGGTGTGGCAGCGATACAGCTTGAACGGATCCTCCAGATCGTCCAGCCGCTCGCCCGTCGCCTCATCCCGCGAGTCGATGATCCAGCGATAGGCATGCAGAAGCGCGGCGGGCCCGAGATACTTGTCGCCATTCCACCAGTAGCTGGGGCAGGCGGCCGAGCAGGACGCACACATCACGCATTCATACAGACCGTCCAGCTTCTTGCGATCCTCGATCGACTGGCGCCATTCCTTCTGCGGCCGGTTGGTCTTGGTCTCCAGCCACGGCATGATGCTGGCGTGCTGGGCATAGAAATGCGTCAGGTCCGGAATCAGGTCCTTGACCACCGGCATGTGCGGCAGCGGATAGATCTTCACGTCGCCCTTGATCTCGTCCATGCCGTAGATGCAGGCCAGCGTGTTGATCCCGTCGATGTTCATCGCGCACGACCCGCAGATGCCTTCGCGGCAGGACCGGCGGAAGGTCAGCGTCGGGTCGATCTCGTTCTTGATCTTGATCAGCGCGTCGAGAACCATCGGCCCGCAATTGTCCATGTCCACGAAGTACGTGTCCACGCGCGGGTTCGCTCTCTCGTCCGGGTTCCAGCGGTAGATCTGGAACTTGCGGACGTTCTTGGCGCCCTCGGGCTTGGGCCAGGTCTTTCCGGTGGTGATCTTCGAATTCTTGGGCAGTGTGAACTGAACCATCTCTCCGCCTCCTTAATAGACCCGCGCCTTGGGTGCGATCTTCTTCAGGTCGATGCCACCGTCTTCCGCCTTGGTCAACGGATCTAGGTGAACCGGCCGATAGCTGAGCTTGACCTTCTTGCCGTCGACATTGGCGAGCGTGTGCTTGCGCCAGGTCTTGTCGTCGCGGTCGGGGTAGTCCTCCTGCGCATGCGCCCCGCGGCTTTCCTTGCGGGCCTCGGCGCCGACGATGGTGGCCAGCGCATTGGGCATCAGGTTGGTCAGCTCCAGTGTCTCCATCAGGTCCGAGTTCCAGATCAGGCTGCGGTCGGTGACCTTGATGTCGTCCATCTTGCCGGCCACGGCCTCCATCTTCTTGACGCCCTCGGCCAATGTCTTGTCGGTGCGGAACACCGCGGCGTCCTCTTGCATCGTCTTCTGCATCTCCAGCCGAAGCTCGGCCGTCGGCGTCGATCCGTCGGCGTGACGCAGCTTGTCGAACCTGTCCAGCGCCGCGTCGATCGAGGCGGTGTTGAGCTCGGGGTTGGGCGCTGCGGGATCCACGATCTCGGCCGCGCGGATGGCGGCGGCCCGGCCGAACACCACCAGGTCGATCAGCGAGTTGGAGCCCAGTCGGTTCGCGCCGTGCACGCTGGCGCAGCCCGCCTCGCCCACGGCCATCAGGCCCGGTGCCACGGCGTCGGGATCGGATTTCGTCGGGTTCAGCACCTCGCCCCAGTAGTTCGTGGGGATGCCGCCCATGTTGTAATGCACCGTCGGCAGGACCGGGATCGGATCCTTCGTAACGTCAACGCCCGCGAAGATCCGGGCGCTTTCCGAAATGCCCGGCAGGCGTTCATGCAGCGCCTCGGGCGGCAGGTGGTTGAGGTGCAGGAAGATGTGATCCTTGTTGGGGCCGACGCCGCGCCCTTCGCGGATCTCGATGGTCATGCAGCGGCTGACCACGTCGCGGCTGGCAAGGTCCTTGTAGGTGGGCGCATAACGCTCCATGAAGCGCTCGCCTTCCGCGTTGGTCAGATACCCGCCCTCGCCCCGCGCGCCTTCGGTGATCAGGCAGCCCGCGCCGTAGATACCGGTCGGATGGAACTGCACGAATTCCATGTCCTGCAACGGCAGGCCGGCCCGCGCGACCATGCCTCCACCGTCGCCGGTGCAGGTATGCGCAGAAGTGCAGGAGAAATAGGTTCGTCCATAACCACCGGTCGCCAGCACCACCATCTTGGCGTTGAACACGTGCAGCGTGCCGTCATCCAGCTTCCAGCAGACAACACCCTGGCACTGCCCGTCCTCGGACATGATGAGGTCGATCGCGAAATACTCGATGTAGAACTCGGCATTGTGCTTCAACGACTGACCGTAAAGCGTGTGCAGGATGGCGTGGCCGGTGCGGTCCGCCGCGGCGCATGTACGCTGCACCGGCGGGCCTTCGCCGAATTCCGTCGTGTGACCGCCGAAGGGGCGCTGATAGATCTTGCCTTCCTCGGTGCGGCTGAACGGAACGCCGTAATGCTCCAGCTCGTAGACCGCCTTCGGCGCCTCGCGCACCAGGTATTCCATCGCGTCGGTGTCGCCCAGCCAGTCCGACCCCTTCACCGTGTCGTACATGTGCCATTGCCAGTGGTCCGGCCCCATGTTCGACAGCGATGCGGCGATGCCGCCCTGCGCCGCGACGGTGTGCGAGCGCGTCGGGAACACCTTGGTCACGCAGGCCGTTTTCAGCCCCTGCTCGGCCATGCCCAGAGTCGCCCGCAGGCCGGAGCCGCCCGCGCCCACGACAACGACGTCATAGGTATGGGTTTCGTAGTCGTATGCAGCCATGTGCGAAGCTCCTCAAAGTGCCAGGCGGACAAGCGCGAAAAGCGCGATCGCGATCAGCGTGTAGCTGAGGCAGGTCACCAGAATGATCGTCAATTCCCGGGCATATCCATGAACGTAGTCGTCGATCATCACCCGCGCGCCATTCTTGAAATGCAGCAGCCCGACGGTGAAGGTCAGCGCCGCCACGATGGCCGGGAAGGGACGGCTGTAATAGGCCGCGACCTCTGTGTAGCTGCCGCCCAGCGCGCTTCCGAAGGTGAAGATGAAAAGGATGATCAGCGGCAGCAGCGCGTAGCTGCTGACCGTCATCCACCAGAAATGCTGCGTGCCCTGCCGGGCGGAGCCGGTGCCGGTGGCGCGTTTGCGGTCGGTCAGATAATGCATGTCCCTGCCCCCTCAGATCACGATGACGGTCAGGATCGTCAGCACGACCGACCCGGCGATCGCTGCGATACCCAGCTTCTCGGCCGTCTCGACCTCAAGCCCGCGGCCGGTGTCCCAGTAGAGATGCCTCAGCCCGGCCAGCGTGTGGTACCACAGCGCCAGCAGCGACAGGAACATCACCAGATCGCCGAACCACGAGGTGATGATGCCGTTGGCATAGGCATAGTATTCGGGCCCCGAGGCCGCGGCGATGAACCACCAGACCGCCAGGACCGCGCCGACGATCAGCCCGTTGCCGGTGATCCGCGTGAAGATGGAAGTGGCGGAGGTTAGCTGCGGCCGGTAGATCTGAAGGTGGGGGGAAAGCGGCCGGTTCCCCCGGTTCACGTCAGCCATGATGATCCCTTCTCCATGTCTGGGTCTTGATGTGACGTGATAACGATTTTTGTCCACGAGTCACGGCCAGACGGCACTGAATCGGGCGGATTTATCGCAACCACCCCGAAAAATCCCATTTTGTGATCACGCAAATATCTGGCGTGATCACAAATTTTGCTGCTGCGGTCACAAACGCCGTTGCAGCGGATACTCGGCGCGAAGCTATCGCAAGCGTGACCTCGATGACACTTGCGGGCGGGCGCGGCCGCACACATTCTCGACATCACAGCGATTTTCCCAACGGACGACCAGGATGGCCCGGACCCGACAGCACACCCCCGACCACGAACACAGCGTCCCCTTTTTCTGGCCGCTGGCGGCCGGGATCGAAATGGGGGAGGCCGGGCTGGAAATGTTCCGGCGCAACATGGAGTTCGCCAGCCTGGCCGAGCATGTGGACAACCCGCCTGCCCCGGCCTGGGCCACGCCCAACCGCGTGTTGCGCGATCTCGACACGATGCGGCTGCGGGACTTCTCGCAAGAGGGCGCGACCGGCGTGCCGGTCCTGGTCGATGCGCCCTATGCCGGGCACAGTTCGACCATCGCCGATTTCGCGCCGGGGCAGAGCCTCGTGGCCACCCTGTGCGAGAACGGCCTGCCGCGGGTTCTGGCCACCGACTGGAAAACCGCGACCGAGGAGATGCGCGGGTTCGACATCGACAAATACCTCGCCGAGATCAACGTCGCGGTCGACGACCTGGGCGGCCGGGTCAGCCTGGTGGGCCTGTGCCAGGGCGGCTGGATGTCGGCCATGTATGCCGCCCGTTTCCCCGGCAAGGTGACGAGCCTGGTGCTGGCCGGGGCACCCATCGACACCGATGCCGGACACGGGCCGATCCGCGAAATGGCGCACACCCTGCCGCTGAGCTTCTACGAAGAGATGGTCAGCGCGGGCGGCGGGCGGATGCTTGGCAGGAGCATGCTGGCGGGCTGGAAGACCATGCACCCCGACCAGCAGTTCGTCGGAAAATATATCGACCTCTACGCCCATCTCGACGACCGCAACTACATCCAGCGGACCGAGGCCTTCGAAAGCTGGTATGAAAACCCGCTCGACCTGCCCGGCCGTTACTACCTCCAGGCGATCGACCTGCTGTTCAAGCAGAACCTCTTTGCCAAGGGCGAGTTCGTCGCGCTGGGCGAAACGCTGTCGCTGAAAACCATCGCCTGCCCGGTCTATCTGCTGGCCGGCGAAAGTGACGATATCACCACCCGCGAACAGGTCTTCGCGGCGTCCGATCTGCTGGGCACGCCGCCTGAAAAAATCACGCAGAAGCTCGTGCCCGGCGGCCATATCGGCCTGTTCATGGGCTCCAGGACGCTGGCCGCGACCTGGCCGGAAATCGCCGGCTGGCTGAAAGAAAACGGCGGCTCCTGAGCCCGAATCCGTTCGGGCCCTACATCGGCATCAACGCCCAGTAGTCCAGATCGAGCAGCACGCCGGGCAGGTATTTTCCATCTTCACTCTTCAGCCTGCCGGGCGCAGTGCCGTCCTTCACGGCCACCAGCCGCAGGCGCAGCGCGCCCACGCCGGGCGCGTCCATCTCGGCCTTGTCCAG
>JBAVQZ010000233.1:0-1846 GCA_049694515.1 Paracoccaceae bacterium
GCAGCGGCTTTACCGGCAGCGACAGGCGCGCCAGCATCCGCTTGGCCTGGGCCACCTCCGCGGTGCTCATCTGTTCGAAATCCAGGGTCTTCAGCCGCTCCTGCGCCGACATGGTGCGGGAGGCGTCGATCTCGATCTCGGTCTCCTCCTCCCCGGTGTCGGGCAGATCCGGCAAGTCACGATCGACCCCGTCCAGAAGCGCCTCTGCCGCGCGCTTTTCGGCGGATTTCGGGCTGCGCTCCTCGGCCACGCCGCGGATCGCCGGCAGCATCATGCTCATCATGTGCTCCAGGTAGCGCGGATCGCGCCAGTAGAGGCGGAACACCTGGTCGAACACCGCGCGATGCTCGGGGCGCGAGACGAAACAGGCCTGAAGGGTATAGTAAAAATCGCGCCGCTCGGAGAAACCGGCGGCCTGCACCGCGCGCACCGCGTCGATCACCCGGCCGGGACCCACCGGCAGCCCCGCCTTGCGAAGCGCCCGCGCGAAATGCGTGATGTTGTGCGTCAGCTTGGGGTTGTCGGGAATGTCGAGCGCGGGCAGATCAACCATCGCGGGACGCCCCCCTTTGCCCGCCTCCGGCGGGAGTATCTGGGCCGAGAAGACCCATCAGGGCGCGGCCAGCTCGGCGCGCACCTCGTCGAGCAGCCGCTTGGCCCCGGACCCTTCCAGCCGCTGTATGTCGTCCTGGTATTTCAGGATCGCGCCGATCGTGTCGGCGATCACCTCGGGCGAGAGCTGGATCACGTCGAGCGCCAGCAGGCATTTGGCCCAGTCGATGGTCTCGGCGACGCCGGGCTTCTTGAACAGATCCTCGGTGCGCAGCTTCTGGACGAAGGCCACGATCTCTCGGCTGAGCGCCGCGGCGGCCTCGGGCGCACGGGCCTGCAGGATCTCGATCTCGCGGTCGAATGTGGGGTAATCAACCCAGTGATAGAGACAGCGCCTTTTCAGCGCGTCATGCACCTCGCGCGTGCGGTTGGAGGTGAGAATGACGATGGGCGGGTGCGCGGCCTTGATGGTGCCAAGTTCGGGGATCGTCACCTGGAAATCCGAAAGCGCCTCCAGCAGGAAGGCCTCGAACGGCTCGTCGGTGCGGTCCAGCTCGTCGATCAGCAGCACCGGCGGCCCGCCATCCTGCGGGCGCATGGCTTGCAGCAGAGGGCGTTCGATCAGGTAGTCCTCGGTGAACAGCTCGTCCTTCAGCGCGTCGCGGTCGGCGCCGCCCGCGGCCTCGGCGGTTCGGATGGCGATCATCTGCTCGGCGAAGTTCCATTCATAGACGGCCGAGGCGGAATCGAGCCCCTCGTAGCATTGCAGCCGGATCAGCCTGCGGCCCAGCCCGGCGGCGATCGCCTTTGCAATCTCGGTCTTGCCGACGCCGGCCTCGCCTTCCAGGAACAGCGGCCGGCCCAGCCGCAGCGCCAGGAACACCACCGTGGCCAGCGCCCGGCCACAGACATAGTCCTGCCCTGTCAGCATGTCCTGGACGTCCTCGATCGTCTGAATGTCGGTTTTCAATCGCTGCCCTCCTGAACTGCGCGCCCATGCTGCATGGCTTCCCTCCGGGGTCAAGCGCCCGCGCGGTCAAATCTGCGGGGGCGGGACTCGTTGCAATTGACATGATTGTCCCGCGCGGCAATTTGCCGTAAATCTCGCACGACCCCAGACAGGAGATTGCCATGAACGACGCCGCCCCGCTGAAGCCCAAGGATGCACCCGACCTGTCGCGCTTCGACTGGGAGGATGCGCTGCGGCTGGAGGACCAGCTGGACGAGGACGAGCGGATGCTGCGCGACGCGGCGCGGGCCTTCGCGCAGGATCAGCTGCAGCCGCGGGTGATCG
>JBAVQZ010000234.1:0-2761 GCA_049694515.1 Paracoccaceae bacterium
CTCCATGTCAGGGTCGAGCGTGGAGCCGACGATGATGTTGGCCTCGGGGTCCACTTCGTCGCGGATGCGGTTGGCCGCCTCGTCCAGCTCGAACAGGGTCAGGTCGTAGCCGCCAGTGACATTGATCAGAACGCCCTTGGCGCCGCGCAGGCTGATCTCGTCCAGCAGGGGATTGGCGATGGCCTTCTCGGCCGCCTGAACCGCGCGATCCTCGCCGGTCGCCTCGCCCGTGCCCATCATCGCCTTGCCCATCTCGTCCATCACCGCGCGGACGTCGGCGAAGTCGAGGTTGATCAGGCCCGGGCGCACCATCAGGTCGGTCACGCCCTTGACGCCCTGGTAGAGCACGTCGTCGGCCATCGAAAACGCCTCGGTGAAGGTGGTCTTCTCGTTGGCCAGCCGGAACAGGTTCTGGTTGGGAATGATGATCAGCGTGTCGACGACCTTCTGAAGGGCATCGACGCCATCCTCGGCCTGACGCATCCGTTTGGCGCCCTCGAACTGGAAGGGCTTGGTCACGACGCCGACGGTCAGCACCCCCAGCTCGCGCGCGGCCTGGGCGATGATCGGCGCGGCCCCGGTGCCGGTGCCGCCGCCCATGCCGGCGGTGATGAAGCACATATGCGCGCCCGCCAGATGATCGACGATCTCTTCGATCGTCTCCTCAGCCGCAGCGGCGCCGACCGAAGGCCGCGCGCCCGCGCCCAGCCCCTCGGTCACCTTGACCCCCATCTGGATCTTCGCGGCCGATTTCGACTGCTGCAAAGCCTGGGCGTCGGTGTTCGCGGTGACGAACTCCACGCCCTCGAGCATCTTCTCGATCATGTTGTTGACGGCGTTTCCGCCCGCGCCCCCAACACCAAAAACGGTGATCCGCGGCTTCAACTCGTCGTGCTCCGGCATCATGAGGTTCAATGTCATTTGATCTGTCCGCCTGCTTTTTTGTCCACTCGGCAATTGCGTCGGGGCAATTGCACCCATTCCGACCCCTATTTGACAGGATCGTATCGTTTCAACCGCCGCAGGTCACGAAAAAAACGTCAAATCACCACAAAATCTGGTGATGGCGTTTACTCTGTCAGCGGTATTTCGCCAATGACGCTGCATATTGCGGTCACCAGTTGTCCTTGAACCAACGCACCGCCCGTTTAAGCGATCGCGCCGGGTATCTCTCTGCGGGAATTTCAAAGTCCCACCACTCGTCCTGCGGGTGCGCCGCGAAAAGGCACAACCCCACTGCCGACGAGAATGCCGGCCCCGTCGCGGCCTGCGGCAGCCCCTGCACGCGCAGCGGACGGCCCAGCCTCACCTGCTGACCCAGGATCCGGCTGGCCAGCCCGTCGAGGCCGGGGATCTGGCTGCCGCCGCCGGTCAGCACGATCTGCTGGCTCGGCAAATGCTCGAACCCGGCCGCGTCCAGCCGCGCTCGCACGTCCTCGAGGATCTCTTCGACGCGCGGACGCATGATCCCGATCAGTTCGGCCCGGCTGACGGTGCGGCGGTCATGCTCGTAATCGCCCGAGTCGCCGCCGATCTCGATCATCTCGCGATCATCCATGCCGGTTGCCACCACGCCGCCGTAAAAGGTCTTGATCCGCTCGGCGGTCGCCAGCGGCACCTGCAGCCCCTTGGAAATATCTTGCGTGATGTGATCGCCGCCCAGCCGCACGCTGTCGGCATAGATCATGTGCTTCTTGATGAAGACCGAAACGCCGGTGGCGCCGCCGCCCAGGTCGATGCAGGCCGCGCCCAGCTCCTGCTCGTCCTCGACCAGGCTGGATACGCCCGAGACATAGGCCGAGCTTGCAAGCCCCGCCAGTTCCAGATCGCAGCGCTTGATACAATAAAGCAGGTTCTGTACCGCGTGGGTGTCCACCGTCAGAAGATGCATGTCGCAGGCCAGCTTGTTGCCGATCTGGCCGCGTGGATCGTTCAGCCCGGTGCGGTGGTCCAGCGCGAAATTCACCGGATGGGCGTGCAGCACCTCGCGGCCCTCGCCGAAATCGGGCACATCGCAGGCGGCCAGGACACGGGCCACGTCCTCTTCGCTGACGGCGCTGTCCACGAGGTCGATCATCCCGTCCAGCCCGTATGAGCGCGGCTGCGCCCCGGCCATGCTGGCGATGACGTGATCGACCCGCGTACCGGCCATTTTCTGCGCCGCCTGCACGGCGGTGCGGATGGCCCGCTCGGTCTCCTGCATCGCGTCGATCTCGCCGAAGCGCACCCCGCGCGAGCGGGTCGTCGCCGCGCCGATCACCCGGAATCCCGACTGCCCCGCCAGAGAGCCGACACCGTCGCCGCCGCGAAACCGATCCGGCCCGTCGAAACGCAGCACGAGACAGGCGATCTTGGAACTGCCGACGTCCAGAATCGCAATCACCCCGCGGTCCATTGCCTGCTTGCGCATCCGCCTCATGGCGCGTTGGGACTGATAGAGATCGGTCATCCGCTACTCGCTCCTGCCTCAAGTGTTTTTATTCGCCGCATGTCTTCGACCGCGCCCGGCGTCATGCGCAGGGTCGGCCGCTCGGCGTTTCTCATGTCCACGACCAGCAGGTCGCGCTCCAGCATGTCCTCGGCCTGGTTCAGCGCGATTACCCGCTCAAGCGCCTGAACCGCGTCGGTCTCGGGCAGAAGGATGCGCTGGTCCCGGTCCAGCACGACATCCCAGCGCCGGTCGCCCATCCGCACCAGGCCGCGCAGCCGCGGCGCGAGCGGGCGCGCGGCCTCCAGCAATTCCATCGCCTCACCCACATTC
>JBAVQZ010000235.1:0-2613 GCA_049694515.1 Paracoccaceae bacterium
ACCTCGGGCTCATGGCACAACGGCAAATCCGAGCTCATCCCGTCCGTCGTCCCCGCCCGGGACGTCACACCGCCACCCGAAGGTGCCGGATCTCGGTGATCTACGGCGCGCCGTCAGGGTGGGGCACGCGGAACGGCGTCTATGTGTGGAACGGCGTGCAAAGTTGACCCCCATCTTGGGGTGATCGGCGTCCAAAAGTGACCCCCCTGATAATTCTGGTGAGAAGCTTCCTCAAAAGCATGAGGGAGCAGTCAGGGGATGTTGGTTGTGGAGACGATCGCGAAGATCAGGCGTGCGCATTTTGTCGAAGGCAAGTCGATCAAACAGATCAGCCGCGAGTTGCGGTTGTCGCGGAACACAGTGCGCAAGGTCATCCGGTCGGGCGCGACCGAGTTCACGTATGACCGCACGACGCAGCCGCGTCCGAAGATAGATCCCTGGCGGTCCGAGTTGGATGAGTTGCTGGCCGAGAATGCGCGGCGGCCTAAGCGGGATCGCCTGACGCTGATCCGGATCTACGAGGAGTTGCGCAACCGCGGCTATGACGGCAGCTACGACGCCGTGCGCCGATATGCGACCAGTTGGTCGAAGGCAACGCAGGAAGCGTCGGCCAGCGCCTTCGTTCCGCTGAGCTTCGATCCGGGCGAGGCCTACCAATTCGACTGGAGCCATGAGATCGTGATCCTCGATGGCGTGACCACGACCGTCAAGGTTGCCCATGTCCGCTTGTGCCACAGCCGGATGCCGTTCGTGCGGGCCTATCCCCGCGAGACGCAGGAGATGGTGTTCGACGCGCATGACAGGGCGTTCTCTTTCTTGGGCGGCGCCTGTGCCCGGGGCATCTATGACAACATGAAGACGGCGGTAGACGCGATCTTTGTCGGCAAGGATCGCGCCTACAACCGCCGCTTCCAGCAGATGTGCGGGCATTACCTGGTCGAGCCGGTGGCCTGCACCCCGGCATCTGGCTGGGAGAAGGGCCAGGTGGAGAACCAGGTGGGCGTGCTCCGGCGGCGGTTCTTCGTCCCGCGACCGAAGTTCAGATCCTATGCGGAGCTGAACGCCTGGCTCGAGGACCGATGTGTCGCCCATGCCAAGGCGAACCGGCACCCCGACATTCCGGACAAAACGGTCTGGGAGGTGTTCGAAGAAGAACGTCCGAGCCTCGTGCCGTATATCGGCCCATTCGATGGCTTCCATGCCGTCCCGGCCTCCGTCTCCAAGACTTGCCTCGTGCGGTTCGACAAGAACCGTTACTCGGTCGACGCTCGCGCGGTTGGCCGGCCTGTCGAGATCCGCGCCTATGCCGACAGATTGGAATGCTGGCAGGACGGACAGATCGTAGGGCGCCATGATCGCGCCTTCGGCCGCGCAAGGACGATCTACGATCCGCTCCACTACATCCCGGTTCTGGCGCGCAAACCCGGCGCACTGCGCAACGGGGCGCCGTTCAAGGACTGGGATCTGCCACCGGCCATGCGCCGTGTGCAGCGCAAGCTCGAACGCCAGCCTGGCGGCGACCGGCAGGTAGTCGAGATCCTCGGCGCCGTGCTCACCGATGGCCTGGATGCCGTCGAAGCTGCCTGCGCCGAGGCATTGTCTCACCACGTTCATTCCGCCGGCGTCGTTCTGAACATTCTGGCACGCCACCGCGAACCGCCGCCACCCCTGACCATTGCAACGCCGGATGCGCTGAGACTGGGCCGCGAGCCTGCGGCCAATTGCGACCGCTACGACAGCTTGAGGAGAACAACGAATGGAACGATCGCAGGTGCTGGACGCCATGGGCCAGCTGAAGCTCTACGGCATGAGAACGGCCTACGACGAGATCATCGCCACGGCGGTGAAGCGTCAGCACGAACCCCAACAGATCATTGGCGACCTCCTGACCGCCGAGATCACTGAGAAGCAGGCGCGCTCAATCAAATACCAGATGACCATCGCCAAGCTGCCGCTGGCCAAGGAGATCGAGGAGTTCGACTTCGAGGCGGCCGAGGTCAACGAGACCCTGATCCGTGATCTCGCCACCGGAGACTTCCTCGATCATCAGCGCAACCTCGTGCTGATCGGCGGCACCGGGACAGGCAAGACACATCTCGCGGTCAGCATCGCGCGTGCCTGCATTCGCAACGGCCGCCGCGGACGGTTCTTCAACGTTGTCGATCTCGTCAACAAGCTCGACACCGAAGCCCGCGCTGAACGCCAAGGCCGCACTGCGGATCTGATCTCCCGCCTCGACTTCCTGATCCTCGACGAGCTTGGCTATCTCCCCTTCGCCCAGACCGGCGGTCAGCTCCTGTTCCACCTGATCAGCAAGCTCTACGAGCGGACCTCCATCATCGTGACAACCAACCTGGCGTTCGGCGAATGGCCAACCGTCTTCGGAGACGCCAAGATGACAACGGCGCTCCTCGACCGCCTGACGCATCACTGCGAGATCGTCGAGACCGGCAACGAAAGCTGGCGCTTCAAGAACCGAGCATAACGCAAACGGCACCCCCGCTGGCCCGCCGCCGCTGCGTTACATGGGGACTACGCAGCGGCGGGCCAGCTCAGCTCCAGGGGGTCAATTTTGGACGCCGATATGGGGTCACGATTGGATGCTGATTGACA
>JBAVQZ010000236.1:0-2534 GCA_049694515.1 Paracoccaceae bacterium
GGTGATGGGTGTGGCCGCGATGCGTTGGCCCCGTGGCGTGATCCTGCCCCTCGTCACGCTTACCGGCGCTCTCTGCGGTGCGGCCAGCCTGGAAGGGCATGACTGGGGTGCGCTGCCGCTTACCGTCCTGCTTGGCGTATTCTTCGGCGCCAACCTCGCCCTCGTCCTGCCCGCGGGACTGGTCGCGGTCAGCCGCGACCATCTGAAGGGCGCGTGGTTATTGATCGGCTGGCGGGTCGTCGCCTCGTGGGTCGGCGCGGTGGCGATGATGCTGGCCGCGCTACAGTTCGCGTGACTATTCCGGCGTCAGACGCAGAATCCCGCCCGGTTCGGCATCGACCAGCACCAGCACCGATCCATCCGGTGCGACCTGAACATCGCGCAGCCGCGTGCCGCGCAGGAACCGCTCCTCCCCGGTGACGCGGCCATTCTCCAGCGACAGCCGCACCAGCCCACCGGGGGTGAGCGAGGCGATCAGCAGATCGCCCCGCCACGCGCCGAACCGCGTGCCGTCGTAAAACTGCATCCCGCCCGGCGCGATCACCGGGTCCCAGTAATAGACCGGCTGTTCCATCCCCTCGGCGGTGGTGAGGCCCTGTCCGACCGGCGACCCGTCGTAATTTTCGCCATAGGAGATTACCGGCCAGCCATAGTTCCGCCCCGGTTCGATCCGGTTCAGCTCATCGCCGCCCCGGGGTCCATGTTCCACCGTCCACAGCTGCCCGGTGCCGGGTCGGATCGCGGCTCCCTGGATGTTGCGGTGCCCATAGGACCACACGGCGTTGCCGAACGGGTTGTCCGCCGGAATCCCGCCGTCCAGCGCCACGCGGATCACCTTGCCATAAGGGATGCCGGTATCCTGCGCCTTCTGCCGCTCTGCTTGCGTGAAATGCTCGCCCGTCGTGATGAATGCGTGCCCCGCCCCGTCGAACAGGATGCGCGATCCGTAATGCGCCGGGGTCGGGCTGGGCGGCGTTTGCACGAAAATGTCTCTGACACGGCTCAATTCGCGCCCGTCCGGCGACAGAACCGCCCGCGCGGCGGCGGTGGCCGAACGGCCGCCGCCCATCGGTTTTGCGTAGGTGAAATAGATCACCCGGTCCTGCGCGAAGCTCGGGCCGACGGCCACGTCAAGCAAACCGCCCTGCCGCCGCGCAAAGACCCGTGGCAACCCGTCTATCGGGGCCGAGAGCGCCCCGTCCGCCCCGATGACCCGCAGCCGCCCCGGCCGTTCGGTCACCAGATAGCCGCCACCGGGCAGCGGCGCGATCCCCCAGGGATGCGACAGCCCGTCGACGAAGACTTCCGTTTTCAAATGCACGCCCGAGCGATCCTCGGGCGCGCGGGTCTGGCCTTGGAAGGCGGGCCGGAACTCCGGCACGTTCTTAGGCCCTTGCTCCACCGGTGCGGCTTGCGCGGCGGAAAACGCCGCAAGCAGGGCGATCAGAATGGCAATCGGGCGCATGGGGGCCTCCTTTCGCGTTGCGAAAAGGGTAGGGCGGAATCGTCCGACCTGTAGTCACACTCGCGTCAGGCGCGCGACCGCCCAGCGGGCCGCATCGGCGACCGTCGGGTCCGCATCACCCGTCAGCCCGGCCGCCACGCCGCGAAGCGCCGGGTCGGCGGAGTTGCCGATGGCGTAAAGCACGTTGCGAACAAAGCGGTTCCGCCCGATGCGCTTGATCGGTGAACCCGAGAACATCGCCCGGAACCCCGCATCGTCCAGCCGCGCCAGATCCGCCAGCTTCGGCGCGACCAGGTCGTCCCGCGCGCGGGATTTAGCCTCGCGCGCGGTGGCGGCGAACTTGTTCCAGGGGCAGACGGCGAGGCAGTCGTCGCAACCATAGATGCGGTTGCCCAGCAGCGGCCGCAACGCCTCGTCCACCGGCCCGTCGTGCTCGATCGTCAGGTAGGAGATGCAGCGCCGCGCATCCAGTTGGAAAGGCGCGGGGAAGGCGCGGGTCGGGCAGATGTCAAGGCAGGCGGTGCAGCTGCCGCAATGCTCTGTTTCAGGCGTGTCAGGCTCGATTTCGGCGGTCGTGAAGATCGCGCCCAGAAAGAACCAGTTGCCCAGATCGCGGCTCAGAAGATTGGTGTGCTTGCCCTGCCAGCCCAGCCCGGCGGCTTCGGCCAGCGGCTTTTCCATCACCGGCGCGGTGTCGACGAATACCTTGATCTGCTCGCCCGGCGCCTGTTCCAGCAGCCAGCGGCCCAGCCGTTTAAGCCGCTTCTTGACCACGTCGTGATAGTCTCGGTTCTGCGCATAGGCCGATATCACCGCCCGGTCGCGCCGCTTCACAAGCTCCAGCGGATCATGCTCCGGCGTGTAAAGCTCCGCCAGCATGATGATCGAGCGTGCCTCGGGCCAAAGCGCCGCCGGATCGCCGCGCCAACCCTTGCGTGCCTCCATCCACTGCATCTGCCCGTGATGGCCGGCGTCCAGGAACGTCTCCAGACGCCCCGCCGCCTGCGGAACCGCGTCCGGCCGCGTCACCCTGCAGGCAGCGAAGCCTTCCTCCAGGGCGCGCGCCGCG
>JBAVQZ010000237.1:0-5216 GCA_049694515.1 Paracoccaceae bacterium
ACCTCCTCGAAGCGTTTGGTCAATTCCCGGCAGATCGCCGCCTTGCGTTCGCCTCCGAAGCTTTGCACGAGATCCCCTAACAATCCCCTAATGCGCTTGGGCGATTCATAGAGGACGATCGTCGCGCGGCTGTCCGCCAATTCCTTCAGCCAGGTCCTGCGCGCCGCTTTCGCGGCCGGGGGGAAGCCCGCGAACAGGAACCTGTCGCTCGGCAGGCCGGAAACGGTGAGCGCCGCCAGCAGCGCCGAGGGACCCGGCGCGGCGGTGACGAAGAACCCCGACTCGATCACCGCGCGGCCCAGCTGATAGCCCGGATCCGCCACCAGGGGCGTTCCCGCCTCGCTGGCATAGGCGACCGACTTTCCCTCGGCGATCATCTTCACGATTTTCGGCCGCATCGCAGGGCCGTTATGATCGTGATAGGCGATCACCGGCCGGTCGCCCAGCGCCACGCCGTGCAGACGCATCAGATGCTTGGCGGTCCGCGTATCCTCGGCGGCGATCACGTCGGCCGAGGCGAGAATATCCAGTGCGCGCAACGTGATGTCGCGCGCCGCGCCGATCGGCGTGGCCACGAAATAGAGGCCCGGCGCGAGTTTTGCGGTCTCGATCTGCACAGCGCTCCGCGGACCTTCTCTGACGTTTACTTGGATCGCCGAACCGCATAGGCTCCGGTCAAGGAGCGGGCAGCGGCCCGGGAAGAAGGAGAAATGCCATGTTCGCCGTTTTCAGGCCCGTCCGCAAGCCGGTCCTCGGGCTGATCCTGACACTCTTTTCCGCTGCCCTGCTGGCGGCCTGCGGCCCCTTGCCGGTGGCCGGCACCGGGCCGAGCATAAACACCCGCGCCGCGGTTCCCGTCGCTTTGCTGGTGCCGGCCGGATCCGGCCAGCCCGGCGACGCGGTGATCGCCCGCGGACTAGAGAACGCGGCCCGGCTGGCGATTTCCGATCTGGACGGGGTGGAGGTGGATCTGCGCGTCTACAACACCGCGGGCAATCCCGACCAGGCCGCGGCGATGGCGACCGAGGCGGTAAACGAGGGCGCGAAGATCATCCTCGGCCCGGTCTACGCGCAATCGGCCAATGCCGTCGGCGTTGCCGTGGCACGACGCGGCATCAACGTGCTGAGCTTTTCCAACAACACCGATATCGCCGGCGGCAACGTCTTCGTCCTCGGCCCGACCTTCCAGAACACCGCTAACCGGCTGGTGCGCTATGCCGCCGCGAACGGGCGGTCGAACATCATGATCGTGGCCGACCAGAACGCGTCGGGGCAGGCCGGCGCACAAGCGATCCGCAGCGCGGCCGTCAGCAGCGGCGCGATCGTCGTGGGCGACGAGACCTATGAATTCTCGCAGAACGGCGTGCTCGACGCGGCCTCGCGCATCGCCGACTCCGCCAAGGCGTCGGGCGCGCAGGCGATGTTCCTGACCGCCGATACCTCGGGGGCGCTTCCGCTTCTGGCGCAGCTTCTGCCCGAGAAGGGCGTGGACACCCAGGCCGTCAAGCTCGTCGGGCTGACCCGCTGGGACATCCCGCCCGCGACGCTCGCGATGAAGGGGCTTCAGGGCGGCTGGTTCGCCCTGCCCGATCCGGGCCTCGCCGATCGGTTCAACGCCCGTTACCAGACCGCCTTCGGCGAGCCGCCGCATCCGATCGCCGGGCTGGCCTATGACGGCATCGCGGCCATCGGCGCGCTGGTCCAGCAGGGCAAGTCCGACGCGCTGACGGTCTCGGCCCTGACCCAGTCCTCCGGCTTCGCCGGGGTCAACGGCGTGTTCCGCCTGCTGTCCGACGGCACCAATGAGCGCGGCCTCGCGGTTGCGGAAATCCAGAACAATCAGGTGGTTGTGATTGACCCTGCCCCAAGAAGCTTCGGCGGCACCGGGTTCTGACCCGGACCTTCCGACCCTGAACCGAGCGGCGCCGGACGACCTGATCTGTCCGGCGTCCGACATTTTCGACCAGGCGGCATTCGACAGCGCGCTGGCTGGCGCGCTCGACGCGGACGCCGATGCGCGCGCCGTCCGCAACACGACGGTCGAGCTGCTTCTCGCCGCGCGCAAACGCGGCAACGCTGCCATCGCCGCCGCCTTCACCGCCGCGCCCTTCGCCGCGCGCAAGGTGGTGCGCGCCTATACCTACCTCACCGACTGCATCGTCACCAACGTGCTGGACGTGGCGATGACCCGGCTGCACCGGCTGCCAAACCCGACCGAGGGCGAGCGTATCGCGGTGCTTGCCGTGGGCGGTTACGGCCGGGGCGAGATGGCGCCTTATTCCGACGTCGACCTGCTGTTCCTGACCCCCTACAAGATGACCCCATGGGCCGAGAGCGTCATCGAATCGATGCTCTACATGTTGTGGGATCTGCGCTTGAAGGTGGGCCATTCCAGCCGCACCGTGAAAGAGTGCCTGAGGCTGGGCCGCGATGACTATACCATCCGCACGGCGTTGATGGAGCATCGTTTCCTCGGCGGCCACGCCCCGCTTGCCGAGCAGCTGAACGACCGGCTCTGGAACGACCTGTTCAGCTCGACCGCCTCGGATTTCATCGAGGCCAAGCTAGAAGAGCGCGACGAGCGCCACCGCAAGCAGGGCGGCCAGCGCTACATGCTGGAGCCCAACGTGAAAGAGGGCAAGGGCGGGCTGCGCGACCTGCAATCGCTGTTCTGGATCGCCAAGTACATCCACCGGGTCGATCACAGCGCCGCGCTGGTCGATCTGGGGGTCTTCACGCGCGCGGAATACCGCAACTTCGTCAATGCCGAGGATTTCCTCTGGGCGGTGCGCTGCCACCTGCACCTGATCGCCGGGCGCGCGATGGACCAGCTGACTTTCGACATGCAGGTCGAGGTGGCCGAGCGGATGGGCTACACTGACCATGGCGGGCGCCGCGCGGTCGAGCATTTCATGCAGGATTATTTCCGCCACGCCACCCATGTCGGCGACCTGACGCGCATCTTCCTGACCTCGCTGGAAGCCAGCCACGTCAAGAGCGCACCCAGCCTGATCGGCCTTCTGCGCCGCCGCAAGAAGGTCAAGAAGGGCTATGTCATCGTGCAGAACCGGCTCAGCGTCGAGGACGAGAAGACGTTCTTCGACGACAAGCTGAACATCCTGCGGATCTTCGAAGAGGCGCTGCGCACCGGCACCCTGCTGCATCCGGACGCGATGCGCCTGATCGCCGCCAACTTGGACGTGATCGACGACAGCCTTCGCAACGACAAGGAGGCGCAGCGCATCTTTCTCGACCTGCTGCTCAAGCACGGCAACCCCGAACGGTCGCTTCGGCGGATGAACGAGCTGGGCGTGCTGGCCACCTTCATTCCCGAGTTCAAGCCGATCATGGCGATGATGCAGTTCAACGTCTATCACCACTACACGGTGGACGAGCACACCATCCAGTGCATCTCGGAGCTTGCCCGGATCGAGCGCGAGGAGCTGGAGGAACAGCTTCCGGTCTCCAGCGGCATCCTTCGCGAGGGGCTGAACCGCAAGGTGCTTTACGTGGCGCTGCTGCTGCACGACATCGGCAAGGGCCGGCGCGAGGATCACTCGGTGCTGGGCGCCAGGATAGCGCGGAAGGTGGCGCCGCGCCTGGGGCTGAAGCCGGATGAATGCGAGACCGTGGAATGGCTGGTGCGCTACCACCTGCTGATGTCGGACATGGCGCAGAAGCGCGACATCTCCGACCCGCGCACGGTGCGCGATTTCGCCAAGCTGGTGACCACGAAAAGGCGGCTCGACCTGCTGACGGTGCTGACCGTGTGCGACATCCGCGGCGTCGGCCCGGGCACCTGGAACAACTGGAAGGCGCAGCTGATCCGCAGCCTCTACCGCGAAACCGCCGACGCGCTGGAAAACGGGCTGGAGGCGCTGAACCGCGGCGCGCGCGAGAACGAGGCCAAGAAAGCCCTGCGCGAGGCGCTGAAGGACTGGAGCAAGAAAGACCTGCGGATCGAGACGGGACGGCATTACGGCCCCTACTGGCAGGGGCTGCAGACCGACAGCCACGTGGTTTTCGCCAACATGCTGCGCGACATCACCGAGGACGAGATCCGCATCGACCTGAAGCCCGACGAGGACCGCGACGCCACACGCGCCTGTTTCGCGCTGGCCGACCACCACGGCATCTTTTCGCGCCTGGCGGGCGCGCTGGCGCTGGTGGGCGCCAACGTGGTGGACGCGCGCACCTATACCTCCTCGGACGGCTATGCGACGGCGGTGTTCTGGATCCAGGACGCCGAGGGCGCCCCCTATGAGGCATCGCGCCTGCCACGCCTGCGCCAGATGATCGACAAGACCCTGGCCGGCGAGGTCATCCCGCGCGAGAAGCTGGCCGACCGCGACAAGCTGTCCAAACGCGAGCGGGGCTTCCGCTTCGCCACCTCGATCACCTTCGACAACGAGGGCTCCGAGATTTACACGATCATCGAGGTTGACACCCGCGACCGGCCCGGCCTTCTGTTCGACCTGACCCGCGTTCTGGCGGATTCCAATATCTACATCGCCTCGGCAGTCATCGCGACCTTCGGCGCGCAGGTGGTGGACACGTTCTATGTCAAGGATCTGTTCGGGTTGAAACTGCACTCCAAATCCCGTCAGCAGGCGCTGAAGAAGAAGCTGGCCCAGGCGATCGAGGCCGGCGCCGCGCGGGCGCGCGGCTGATGAACCCGATCCGCCTGGTCTCGGGATTTCTGACGGTCGGGATGTGGACCCTTCTCAGCCGGGTCCTTGGCTTCGTGCGCGACGTGATGATCGCGGCCTATCTGGGCTCCGGCCCGGTGGCCGAGGCGTTCCTCATCGCCTTCTCCCTGCCCAACATGTTCCGCCGCTTCTTCGCCGAGGGCGCGTTCAACATGGCCTTCGTGCCGCTGTTCTCGAAAAAGCTGGAGGGCGAGGAGGACGCGCTGGGCTTCGCCCGCGACGCCTTCACCGGGCTGGCCAGCCTGCTGATCGTGTTTTCGCTGCTGGCGCAGCTTTTCATGCCCTGGCTGGTACTGGCCATGGCCTCGGGCTTCCTGGAGGACGAGCGGTTCAGCCTGGCGGTGCATTTCGGCCGCATCGCCTTTCCCTATATCCTGTTCATCTCGCTCTCCGCGCTTCTGTCGGGGGTTCTGAACGCGACCGGACGCTTCGTCGCGGCGGCTGCAGCGCCGGTTCTGCTGAACGTGCTGTTCATCGCCGCGCTGGCGGCGGCGGGCGCCGCGGGAT
>JBAVQZ010000238.1:0-3172 GCA_049694515.1 Paracoccaceae bacterium
GTCTGGGAGTGGCTGCGCGAAGCGCGCCAACGCGCCGCAGCAAGCCGCACCCGGCGCGACGCGGCGAATCTGGAGCGCGAGGTGAAGCGCCTGAAGACCTCCGCCGCGCCGAAGGGCGACGACGACGTGCTGGCGCTGCTTGAGGATGACCGCAAGGCGGGTTAGATAGCCTGCCATGGCAAGCGACGACATCAGGGTGAAGATCTGCGGGCTGACCGACGCGGGGCATGTGCGCGCGGCGGTGCGTGCGGGTGCGGCCTATGTCGGCTTCGTCTTCTTCCCGAAATCGCCGCGCTGTGTGAGCCTCGATCGGGCCCGCGCGCTGGCCGCCGAGGTGCCGCCGGGCGTGGCCAAGGTGGCGCTTGTGGTGGATGCCGACGACGCCACGCTGGACGAGATCGTCGCGCGCGTCCCGCTCGACATGCTTCAGTTGCACGGCTCGGAATCGCCCGCGCGCGTGTCCGAGCTTCGCGCGCGGTACGGGCTGCCGGTGATGAAGGCGGTGGGCATCGCGGATGAATCCGACCTGCCAAGACTGGCCGAATACGGCCGGGTGGCCGACCAGATCCTGGTCGATGCGAAACCGCCCAAGGGGGCCGAACTGCCCGGCGGCAACGCTATCGCCTTCGACTGGCGTCTGATCGCGGGCCGCCGCTGGCCGGTGCCCTGGATGCTGGCCGGTGGTCTGACCGCCGGAAATGTCGCCGAAGCGGCGCGCCTGACGGGGGCGCGGCAGGTCGATGTCTCCTCCGGGGTCGAGTCGGCCCCGGGCGTGAAGGACCCCGACCTGATCGGCGCCTTCATCCGCGCGGCGCAGGGATGAGCGTCGTCTTCCGAACGGCGACGCGGGCGGATGTGCCCGCGGTCGTCGCGCTTCTGGCCGATGACAGCCTGGGCGCGGCGCGGGAAGGCGCCGATCTCGCCCGCTATCTGGAAGCCTTCGACGCGATGCAGCGCGAGGGCGGCAACCTGCTTATCGTGGGCGAGGCGGCGGGCAGCGTGGTCGCGACCTACCAGCTGACCTTCATTTCCGGCCTGTCGCTGAAGGCGCGGCGGCGGGCGCAGGTCGAAAGCGTGCGCGTGGCCTCGGCGATGCGCGGGCAGGGGATCGGCGCGGCGATGATGGCAGACGCCAAGGCGCGCGCCCGCCAGGCGGGATGCGGGCTGATGCAGCTGACCACGAACAATACGCGCAGCCGCGCCCACGCCTTTTACACGCGCCTCGGCTTTACCGCGTCCCATATAGGCTTTAAATGCGACCTTGAGTGATGGGAGAGCGATGATGGCCGACGACCTTGTAAACAGCTTCATGACCGGCCCGGACGAGAATGGCCGCTTCGGTATTTACGGCGGCCGTTTCGTCAGCGAGACGCTGATGCCGCTGATCCTGGAACTGGAGGAGGAATACGAGCGCGCCAAGACCGATGACAGCTTCTGGGCCGAGATGGACGACCTCTGGAAGAACTATGTCGGCCGTCCCAGCCCGCTTTACCACGCGTCGCGCATGACCGAAGCGCTGGGCGGCGCCAAGATCTATCTCAAGCGGGACGAGCTGAACCACACCGGCGCGCACAAGATCAACAACGTGCTGGGCCAGATCCTGCTGGCCCGCCGCATGGGCAAGAACCGCATCATCGCCGAAACCGGCGCGGGTCAGCACGGCGTGGCCACCGCCACGGTCTGCGCCAAGTTCGGGCTGCAATGCGTCGTCTACATGGGCGCTCATGACGTCGAGCGGCAGGCGCCCAACGTGTTCCGCATGCGCCTTCTGGGGGCAAAGGTGGTGCCGGTGACAAGCGGCAGAGGCACGCTGAAGGACGCGATGAACGATGCGCTGCGCGACTGGGTAACCAACGTGCGCGACACGTTCTACTGCATCGGCACGGTGGCCGGGCCACACCCTTACCCGGCGATGGTGCGCGACTTCCAGTCGGTCATCGGCAAAGAGGTGCGCTGGCAGCTGGCCGAGCAGGAAGGCGAAGGCCGGCTTCCCGACACCGTCATCGCCGCGATTGGCGGCGGGTCGAACGCGATGGGGCTGTTTTATCCCTTCCTCGACGACAAGGACGTGCGGATAATCGGCGTCGAAGCCGGCGGCAAGGGCGTCAACGAGAAGATGGAGCATTGCGCCAGCCTGACCGGCGGCCGCCCCGGCGTGCTGCACGGCAACCGCACCTACCTGTTGCAGGACGATGACGGCCAGATCCTGGAAGGCTTCTCTATCTCGGCCGGGCTTGATTACCCGGGAATCGGGCCGGAACATTCCTGGCTGCACGACACGGGCCGGGCGGAATACGTCTCGATCACCGATGCCGAGGCGCTGGAGGCGTTTCAGTTCAGCTGCGAGCGCGAGGGGATCATCCCGGCGCTGGAACCCAGCCACGCGCTGGCCCATGTGATGAAGATCGCGCCAGCGCTGCCCCCCGAGCATATCATCGTGATGAACATGTGCGGTCGCGGCGACAAGGACATCTTCACCGTCGCCAAGGCGTTGGGTTTCGACATCGACGCGGGCAAGTAGCCCCCGGACTCTTTCGCGGCCTCTCAACCCCTCCCGAAAGCGGCATAAACCCGGGTTTATGCCTGTCGGTGATCCGTTTAGGCGGGGCCGATTCAACCTCAGGCCAATGGGCCGGCGCGATGGCGCATGGTTCGGTCGTCGTGTCAGGTGGCGCACGGGGTGCCGCCGTCGAACGACCACAGGAGACCACGATGAAGATCAGGACCTTCCTTGCCATGTCCGCGACCGCGGCGCTGATGTCCACCGCCGCGCTGGCGCAATCCAGCAGCAACGATCCGGTGATCGATCAGATCGTCGCCGACCTCTCCGGTCAGGGCTATACGCATATCGAAATCAAGCGCGGCACCGACCGGATTCGTGTCGAGGCCCGCGGACCGGACGGCTCGGTCGAGGCCGTCTATGACGCCAGCGGAGCCCCGCTGAGCCAGGAGACGAGCGCCTCGGGCTCCGACAACGGCACGAATGTCAGCGGCGACACTTCGTCCGATGACAGTTCCGCGGACGACAACTCGGACGACGACGGGCCGAACCATGACATGAACGATGATCATGACGGCGCCGGCGGCGGCGGCCATGACGGCGGCGGCAGCGGTGGCGGCGACGACGGCGGCAGCGATGGCGGCGACGACGGTGGCAGCGACGACTGACTGC
>JBAVQZ010000239.1:0-4694 GCA_049694515.1 Paracoccaceae bacterium
CGAGGCGGAAGCGGCGGCGCGGGAACTGCTCGAAATGGTGCTGGCCGATCTTGCCGTGCGCGACGGGTTCGAGGTCGGCGATGACATGGTCACGCGCCCAGACGGCGTGACCGTGCCCCTCGATCGCGATGCGCCGCTTCTGACGCTTGGGCGGCTCTGCCAGGAGGATTTTTGTATCCTCCAACCAGGCGCAGGCGGCGAGCACGTGCTGACCGGCGCCATATTGTGCTTTCCGGCCAGCTGGACGCTGGCCGAGAAGTTCATGCGCCCGTTGATCCGCATCCACAAGCCGGTTCCACCCTATGACGACGGGATCGCCCGACGCGTACAGCGCCTGTTCGACGCGGTGCGGCCGGGCCAGGTGCTGTGGCGCGCCAACGCGCATTTCTACGAAGAGCCGGCGCTGTTCGCGCCCCGCCCCGAGGCCGCGCCACGCAGCAAGGTGACGGGAGAGCCTCCGTATCTGCGGTCCGAGCGGCAATGCGTCCTGCGGCTGCCGAAAACCGGGGCGGGTGTATTCTCGATCCATACATGGATGCTGCGGACCACGGATCTCAGCGATTCCCAGAAGGCCGCGCTGAACGCGCAATCTGTGGCCGATCGGGACGTGACGTCCTGAAGACTGGCGCCGTCCAGCGCGCAAGCCCCGGAAACGTGCAGGCTCCCGCCGGGGCGGGAGCCTGGAAACGAGCAGAGGCCGCCGGGATCAGACCATCATCGAGACGGCCTGGGTAAAGTCCATACTGGCCAGACCGACGCCGAGTCCGGTCAGGGCCATGGCGCGGGCGGTCACGGTCAGGTTCTCGCCGCGAAAGACCGTGTAGATCAGCATTGCGAAGCCGACCGGGAAGGACAGAACCATGATCGTGACGGTCATCACATAGACCGTCAGCTGTTCGATCAGGCCGATCTCTTCGCGCGGCTGGCGGCGGGTTTCATCCCGCGTCTCGATGAGATCATCGGCGAATATCTTGTCGCGCTCTCGGCGCAGCCTCTCGGCCTCGCGTCCGCCGGTCTCGGGATAGGTCGCGCGCAACCGGGCGCTTTCTTCATCGGCCTGTTCGTCCTCGCTGACGACCCTCGCGAAATTCTCGTCGAGCCGCGCATGTGTGTGGCTCACCGCCGTGTCGACCTGTGCGAAGGCGCCGTTCGTCAACGCGAAGGCCATATCCGGGCGCGCCGTGGCCCTTGCGCCGCGCCGGCGCTCGGGGCGCGCGGGTTGGGTGCTGGCGCCCATGGCGGCGGGGGATTCGAACTCCTCGGCGGTGAACAGCGTGTTGCTCAGCCCCCAGTGCACCAGGCTCGCCTCGTGACGGCGCAGCAAGTGGCGTACGACGTGATAGCAAGCCGCGAGCCGCGTACGCTCTGGCGTGCTGCGCGAGGGACCGTCCTCCACCGCGACGACGAGCGAGGCGCGGATGTTCTGCACCAGCGCGTCGACGATCGCCGTCGAGACGCGCGGGTTCACCGGGCGTTCGGCATTTTTCAGTCTCGGGACGAAATCCTGCTTCGGGCCATAGCTGATTCTGACAACCATGCCTTCGCTGATGAACATTGCGTGGCTGCCCTCGGCCACCGCGGTTTCGTCGAATTCCAGGGCGATATTGCGAAACGGCCGCTGCAACTCATTGATCAGATCGATAAAATCGACCTCCAGCGGGCCGTCGAACAGAATCGTCGCTCTGTTGCTGCTCGTGTGACCTGACATTGTTTTCTTCTCCGTGAGCCTGTCTCTCCGAACGTCGGATCGGTTTCTTATGAGAGGACAATGCCAACAGAATGCGGAGACAGTAGGGCCGTTTTTAAGAAAATCCTGCTCAGATCGGCCACAAAAGACCAATTGTTGCCACAAATATGAATGGGGCGCCCGGAGGCACCCCATTGTTGAATTCCGCAACTTTCGCGGGAAGTCAGCAGCTGTAATACATCTTGAACTCGACCGGGTGCGGCATGTGTTCGAAGGCATAGACCTCTTCCCACTTCAGCTCCAGGTAGCCGTCGATCTGGTCCTTGGTGAACACGTCGCCGGCCAGCAGGAACTCGTGGTCGGCCTCCAGGCTCTCCAGCGCTTCGCGCAGGCTTGCGCAGACGGTGGGGATACCGGCCAGCTCCTCGGGCGGCAGGTCATAGAGGTTCTTGTCCATCGCCTCGCCGGGGTCGATCTTGTTCTTGATCCCGTCCAGGCCGGCCATCAGCAGCGCCGAGAATGCCAGGTAGGGGTTGGCGCTGGGGTCGGGGAAGCGGGCCTCGACGCGCTTGGCCTTGGGGCTTTCGGTCCACGGGATCCGCACGCAGCCCGACCGGTTGCGGGCCGAGTAGGCGCGCAGCACCGGCGCCTCGAAGCCGGGGATCAGGCGCTTGTAGCTGTTGGTCGAGGGGTTGGTGAAGGCGTTCAGCGTTTTCGCGTGCTTCAGGACACCGCCGATGAAATACAGCGCCTCCTGGCTGAGATCGGCGTATTTGTCGCCCGCGAAAAGCGGCTTGCCACCTTTCCAGATCGACATGTTCACATGCATGCCCGTCCCGTTGTCGCCGGCGATCGGCTTGGGCATGAAGGTCGCGGTCTTGCCATAGGCCTGGGCGACGTTGTGGATGACATACTTGTACTTCTGCATGTTGTCGGCCTGCTCGGTCAGGCTGCCGAAGATCAGCCCAAGTTCGTGCTGGCACGACGCGACCTCGTGGTGGTGCTTGTCCACCTTCATGCCCATCCGCTTCATCGTGGACAGCATTTCGGATCGCAGGTCCTGCGCGTCGTCAATCGGGTTGACCGGGAAATAGCCGCCCTTGACTCCGGGCCGGTGGCCGGTGTTGCCCATCTCGTATTCGGTGTCGGTGTTCCAGGAGGCGTCCAGCGCGTCCACCTCGTACGACACCTTGTTCATCTCGCAGGAATAGCGCACGTCGTCGAAGATGAAGAACTCGGCCTCGGGGCCCCAGAACGACGAGTCGCCGATGCCGCTGGATTTCAGATAGGCCTCGGCCTTCTCGGCGGTGCCGCGCGGGTCGCGCTCATAGGGTTCGCCGGTATCGGGCTCGACGACCGAGCAATGCACGCAAAGCGTCTTTTCGGCATAGAACGGGTCCAGATAGGCGCTTTCGGTGTCGGGCATCAGCTTCATGTCGGACGCCTCGATCGACTTCCAGCCGGCAATCGAAGAACCGTCGAACATGAAGCCTTCGTCGAGAAAATCCTCGTCCACCTGATCGGCCATCACCGTGACGTGCTGCAGTTTGCCGCGCGGATCGGTGAAACGGATGTCGACATATTCGACACCCTCATCCGCGATGGTCTTGAGAATTGCGTCCTTGCTCATTTGACCTTTTCCTTCCTTGAACGGGTCGTTGTCTTGAAAACCGGGCGGTCGCGCCCGGTGAATATCACAGCGCGTCCTCGCCGGATTCGCCGGTGCGGATCCGGATCGCCTGCTCGATGGGAGAGACGAAGATCTTGCCGTCGCCGATCTTGTCGGTCTTGGCCGCGCCGATGATCGCCTCGACCGCGCCGTCAACCTGATCGTCCGGCAGCACGACCTCGATCTTCACCTTGGGCAGGAAATCCACGACATATTCGGCGCCGCGGTACAGTTCGGTATGGCCTTTCTGACGGCCGAAGCCCTTGACCTCGAGCACACTGAGGCCCTGGACGCCGATCTCCTGCAACGCTTCCTTGACCTCGTCGAGCTTGAAGGGCTTGATGATCGCCTCGATCTTTTTCACCGGTCCCGACTCCCTGATAATTGCGATGTCGTCGGGTGTGAGAACACTTTCGCGGGGCGGGAACAATTGACCGGGGTTTCGGAAGCGCGCGCCGAGGCCGGATTCCGAACAGCGCGATTAAAATTTGTGCAAGTGGGTGCAAAAGTGAGCAATTTGGAAACCAAAAGTGACACGGCATGACCGAAGTCCTCACATCTGCCCAAATGCGCGCCGCCGAGCAGGCGGCGATCTCCTCCGGCGCGGTAACCGGATCGGAGTTGATGGAACGCGCGGGCCGGGGCGTGGTCGAGGCGGTGCTTGCCCGCTGGCCCGCCCTTGCCGAGGCGCCGCAACGCGCCGTGGTGCTGTGCGGTCCGGGCAACAATGGCGGTGACGGGTTCGTGGTGGCCCGCCTGCTGAACGAGCGCGGTTGGAAGGTGGAGGTGTTTCTCTTCGGCGATGCCGCGAGGCTGCCGCCCGACGCCGCGGAAAACCACCGCCGCTGGGTCGAATTGGGGGGCGTGGCACCGCTTTCCGCAGCTGCGCCGGCATTGGGTCACGCCACCCTGATCTTCGATGCGCTTTTCGGCACCGGGCTGACGCGCGATTTGCCCGACGATATCACCCACCTTGTCCAGGCGATCAACGACCTGGACGGCCCGCACGTGGTTGCCGTTGACATACCCACCGGCCTGAATGCCGATACCGGGGTGGCGATGCCCACAGCCCTGCGGGCGGATCTGACCGTTACCTTTCACCGCCAGAAGCGGGGCCATGCAGCCGGTCGCGGTCCCGGGCATTGCGGTCGCGTTGTCGTGGCCGATATCGGTCTTCCCGACTCCCCTGAAACCTTCCCGCCGGAGGCATGAATGTTCAATGAACCGAGCCGGATCACCGGCGGCCCCGCCATGGCCGAGGCGTTGCGCAAGGCGCCGGACGCCCATAAATACGATCACGGTCACGCCCTGATCCTGTCCGGCGGCGCCGGCAAGGGC
>JBAVQZ010000240.1:0-9146 GCA_049694515.1 Paracoccaceae bacterium
CGACCCCTCCATGATCAATAAGCTGCGTGCCGGCGAGGTGAACGTCTGGGATCTCATCAACGTGAACCAGCCCTGGGCGCGCGACCAGCTTTATCCCGAGAGCCTTATCCGGCCGCTCAACAAGGACCGGTTCATGCCGTATTTCGACCGGATGCTTCCGGAGTTCGCGAAGCCCTATCCGCTGGCCTTCGCCGACGACGGCAACCTGATCGGCATGCCACAGCGGTTCGGACCGTTCTCCTTCGTGGTCAATACCGACAAGATCAGCCGCGAGACGGCCGAGGACCAGGGGTGGAACCTGTTCCTTTCGGATGACATGAAGGGCCGGTTCGGCGTTCTGACCTATGACAATTGGAACGTGATCCACCTGTGCCTGGCTGCCGGGCTGAACCCGTTCGAAGCGGTCGAGGGCGACGCGCTGGACAAGTTCCGTTCGACCGCGGATACGGTTTTCGCCGGCGCCAAGCTGATGACGGACGATCTGGTGGCGATGAACACCGCCCTGATCAATGGCGAGATCGACGCATACTTCACCGGCGGCACCTATACAGCTTCGCCGGCCCGTTTCGACGGAGCGCTGAACATTCGTGCGATCACGCCCAATTCCGGGCCGGTTGACGGGAAGGGCGGCTGTGTCTGGATCGAGCTAACGTCGGCGGTGAACAACCCCGACCCCTCGGAACTGGCCGAGGAGTTCCTGGAATATGTCCAGAAACCAGAGACCTGCAAATCGGTGGCTTTTGCCGAGGGCACCTACAACCCGGTCGCGCAAATGGGCTCGGACGACGTGATGGCGCAGTTCGATGCGGATGAGTTGGACGCGATCCAGTGGGACAGCCTGGAAGAAGAGATGTCGCGCTCGCTCGACTACCAGGTCGTGACCTCCTACGACAAGCTGATCGAGGTCTACACCTCGGCTCGCCGCGGCTGAGGCCATCTCTCACCGCCCCGGCGCGCATGTGCCGGGGCATCCAATCCTGAACCTTAAAATTCCGGGTGAAAAATGCCGGCTGAACCTATCCTGACCCTGGATGGCGTCGTCAAACGTTTCGGAAGCTTTACGGCGCTGCACGGGATCGACCTCGATATCCTCGACGGCGAATTCCTGACCATCGTCGGTCCGTCGGGATCGGGAAAATCCACATTGATCAGGTTGCTGGTCGGTATGGACGAACTGACCGACGGCCAAATCCGTCTGCGGGGGGAGCGCATAGACACGACACCGGCGAACAAGCGCCCAACCTGCATGGTGTTCCAGTCGCTGGCGCTTTTCCCGCACATGACCGTGGGCGCAAATATCGAGTTTCCGCTCAAGATTCGTGGCGAGACGCCCGACGCGCGCCGGGCGCGCGCGATCGAACTGCTCACCCTGCTGCGCCTGCCGGAACACTATTACGACAAGCGGGTTACCGAATGTTCGGGCGGCGAGCGGCAGCGGGTCGCGCTGGCGCGGGCGCTGGCATTCGACCCCGAGATCCTGTTCTTCGACGAGCCTCTCTCGGCGCTCGACTACCGGCTGCGCAAGACCTTGGAAAAGGAGCTGAAGGAGCTTCACGCCCGCACCGGCAAGACCTTTGTCTACATCACGCACAGCCTCGAGGAGGCGATGGTGATGTCGGACCGTATCGCGATCATGCGAGAGGGCCGGTTCGAGCAGATCGCGACCGCCGACGAGATCTACGCCCAGCCCGTCAGCCGCTTCGTCGCGGAATTCATGGGCGAGGTGAATCTCTTCGATGTCGAGGGCACTGCATCGGGCGGCTTGCACGGACACGGCGTCGATGTCCATGTGAACGGCGAGGCGGCGGAGTTCGGCATCTCTTTGGAACGTGGTTCGCGTGCCTTGCTGATGGTCCGGCCCGAATTCGTGCGTTTCCTTGCGCCGGGCGACACGTCGGATTTTCTGGTGCGCGGCATTTTGCGCGCCGAATTCGCACTGGGATCGCGGATCCAGTACGAGGTCGAGGCCTCGAACGGCGACCGGCTCACCGTCGAGAAATTGCGCGAGGACCGTCTTGACGGCCCGATCGGTCAGGAGGTTGTCCTCGGCTGGGATCTCGAGACCACCCATCTGATCCAGGAGACGTGGCCATGAAGCATCTGGACCATCGTCTGGGCGTCGCGAGCGCTCTGCCGATCGCGGTTCTGCTGGTGCTTTGTTTTGCGGCGCCGCTGGCTGTGGTGGCAATGTTCTCGGTCATGCCGCAGAAAGTGTTCAGCCTGGCCCACATGCCCGATTTCTCGGCCTACAAGACGCTTCTGATGCAGGGCTATTACAAGTCGCTGCTTTGGTCGCTGGGCATGGCGGCAGTGGCCACGGTAATTCTGTTCATCATCTGCTGGCCGCTGGCCTACGGCATGGCGAAAGTCTTTGGCCGTTTCACGCTGGTCATTACCATCGCGGTGGTGATCAACCTGTTCGTTTCGGAAAACATCCGTCTGTTCGGCTGGGTGCTGACCCTGATGAAGGGGGGCCTTTTCGAAGGTTACATGCGATCGCTGACGGGCGTCGGCTTCGACAGCCCGCTCTACAACATCCCGATCGTGGCCTTCGGGCTGGTCTATGTCTATTTCCCCTTCATGCTGTTTCCGTTGGCGCAGGGCATTTCGATGGTGCCTGATGACGCGCGGCAGGCGGCGGCGGACCTGGGGGCATCGCGCTGGCGTGTCCTGCGCGAGATCGACCTGCCGCTGGCCGCGCCCGGCATCGTGGTGGGAGGGCTTCTGACCTTCGTGCTGTCGGCCGGGGCGATGGCCGAGGCCAAGCTTCTGGGCGGCCGGTCGGTGATCGTCATCGCCGACGATATCGAGACGGCCTTCACCTTCGGGCAGGACTGGCCGCTGGGCTCGGCGCTGGCGGTGACGCTGATCGTGATCATCGGCGGTCTGGCGCTTTACGGCGTTTCGCGTATCGACCTGGACGCGATTATGGGGAGGAAGCGCTGATGGAAACCTCCCGCTCGACCCGCATCGCGTTGACGATCTATGGCGTCGCCATCCTTGTCCTTCTCTATTTGCCGCTGGTCTCCGTCGGCTTCGCGTCGGTTTCGAAGGCGCGCTACCTCACCTTCCCGATCCGGCGCTACACCACCGAGTGGTATGGCAAGGCGCTGGAAAGCTCGACCGTCAGCGGGCTGATTTCGACCTCGCTAAAAGTCGCACTCATCGTGACCGCCGTTTCGATGATCGTCGGCTTTTTCGGCGCGCTGGCTTTCGCGCGTTACCACTGGCGCTTCCGGGGTGTCTTCCAGAAGCTGATACTGTTGCCGATCTTCTTCCCGCAGACGGTGCTCGGGCTGTCGCTTCTGATGTGGTTCAATTCCCTCGGCATCATCCCGACGTGGAAGACAGCCATCGTCGCGCATCTGGTCTGGATCGCGCCGATCGCTACCCTGATCATCGCCATCCGCGCCTACAGCTTCGATCCCGCCTTGGAAGAAGCGGCGCGCGACATGGGGGCCTCCACGGGTGTCATCCTGCGGGAAATCACGCTGCCGCTGCTGATGCCTGGCGTGGTTTCGGCGGGCCTGTTCGCGTTCCTGCTCAGCTGGGGGAACTTCCCGCTTTCGCTCTTCACGACGGGGGTCGATTCGACATTGCCGGAATGGCTCTATGCCAAGATGGTTTCGGGCTATTCGCCATTGGTGCCGACTGTCGGCGTCATGTCGATCGCCGTGTCCATCTGCATGCTGATAGTGGCCTTCGTCGCCATGCGCGGAATCCGCACGGTCCGCGCCGGCGGCAAGGTCGCAGAAAACGACAAATGACTCAGGGAGATTGAAAAAATGCTGACTTCGATCAAGGACAAGAGCGTCATCGTCACCGGCGGTTCCAAGGGGATCGGCTTGGGGATCGCGCGGGTTTTCTCCAGCCGTGGCGCCAAGGTGACGATCGCCGCCCGCGGGAAAGAGGCCGCGGAGGCCGCGGTGAAGGAACTGAACGACGCCGGTGGCAAGGCCCGCTGGAGCAAATGCGATGTCAGCGACTGGAACAGCGTCAAGGCCATGGTGGACGAGGCCGCCGAAGCGCAGGGCGGGCTGGACATCATGTGCGCCAATGCGGGGGTATTCCCGCAAACCAAGATGGTGGACATGGACCCCGAGGAATGGGATCGCGTCATGGCCACCAACCTGCGCTCCGCCTTCCTGTCGGTGAAGGCGTCGATCCCGCATTTCGAGAGGGCCGGCAAGGGCCGTGTCGTCCTTACGTCGTCGATCACTGGGCCGGTGACGGGCTTTCCGGGGTGGTCGCATTACGGCGCGTCTAAGAGTGGCCAGTTGGGGTTCATCAAGACAGCAGCGATGGAGCTGTCGCGCTACAACACCACGATCAACGCGGTCATGCCGGGCAACATCTATACCGAAGGGCTTCAGGACCTCGGTCAGGAGTATCTGGACACGATGGCGGCTTCGATCCCGCTCAAGCGCCTGGGCGCAGTGGAGGATATCGGCCACGCGGCGCTGTTTTTCGCCTCGGATGAGGCCGGCTACATCACCGGCCAGCAGATCGTCGTCGATGGCGGGCAGATCCTGCCCGAGTCTCTGGAAGCGATGGACGAGATCTGAGACGCGCGGCGCACGGGAGGAGTTCAGTCATGGCAAAGGATGAGATGCCGCTTGAGAAGCAACTCAAGCATCTGGACGTGATGGCCAACGACGCGCTGGTGCTGTGGAACCTGCCTGATGGAGCGCGCGCCCGACTCATCAACGTCTCGGAAAACGCGACCTATCTGGTGGAGGCAGGCGAGACCAAGGCGGTTCTTCGCATCCACCGCGAGAACTATCACACCCGCCGGGCGATCGAATGCGAACTGGCTTGGGCCGAGGCGCTGAACCGCGAAAGCGAGGTGATGACGCCGGGTGTAATCACGGGCCGCGACGGCGAGGAGATCCAGCAGGCCAGCAGCGATGCCCTGCCGTTCCCCCGCTACATGGTGATGTTCGAATTCGTCGAAGGCCATCAGCCCGACGAGAGCCACGACCTCGAAGGTCCGTTCGAGGAGCTGGGCGAAATCGCGGCGCGCACGCATGTCCATTCCATCGGCTGGAAGCGCCCGCAGCCTTTCGAGCGGCTGACCTGGAACCTCGACACCGTCTTCGGCACCGATCCCACTTGGGGCCACTGGCGCGATGCGCCCAACGTCACGCCCGAGGTGGAGGCGGTTCTGGCCCGCGTCGAGGACACGGTGAAGGCGCGGCTGACCGCCTTCGGGCTGGGACCCGAGCGTTACGGCCTGATCCACGCCGACATGCGGCTGGCCAACCTGCTTATCGGGGAGCGCGGCACGCGGCTGATCGACTTCGATGATTGCGGGATGGGCTGGTTCCTCTACGACTTCGCCACCGGCATCAGTTTCATGGAGGATCACCCGAAAGTGCCCGCCCTGCGCGAGGCCTGGGTGCGCGGCTACCGTAAGGTGCGTGACCTGTCCGCTGCCGAGGAGGCCGAGATCGACAGTTTCGTAATGCTGCGCCGGCTGGCTCTTTTGGCGTGGATCGGCAGCCATATCGAGGCGCCCGAGCCGCAGGAACTTGCCCCCGACTTCGCGCGCGTTTCTGCGGAACTGGGCGAGGAATACCTGTCGAATTTCGGATGATCGCTGTCAACCGCCACGGTCTGCCTGTCAAGCGGGGCCAAAAGGGATCGACGAAACTGATTCCACGTTTTGAGAAGGGTCTGAAATGAGCCAGGAAAAGGTCGAATTCCTCGCACGATCGAAAGAGTTCTGGAATCCCGCCAAGACCCAGGACTGGCAGGACATGGGCGTCGACCTCGTCATCGACCGGCGCGAGCGCTACTACCTCTACGACATGGACGGGCGGCGCCTGATCGACGTGCATCTCAATGGCGGCACCTACAATCTGGGTCACCGCCACCCCGAGCTGGTCGAGGTGCTCAAGGCCGGCACCGCCCGCTTCGACATGGGCAACCACCATTTCCCGGCGCTGGCCCGCACTGCGCTTGCCGAGGCACTGGCTGCCTGCGCGCCGGCGCCCACCATGCACTACACCGCCTATGGCTCCGGCGGGGGCGAGGCCATCGACATCGCGCTGAAAACCGCCCGGCACGCCACGCAGAAGCGCAAGATCGTATCTATCGTCAAAGCCTATCACGGGCATACCGGCCTTGCCGTCAAGACCGGGGATGAGCGCTTCTCGAAGTTGTTCCTCAGCGAGGACACGCAGGGCGAATTCGTCCAGGTGCCGTTCAACGACCTGAACGCGATGGAAGACGCGCTGAAGGGGCGCGACGTGGCCGCCGTCATCATGGAGACGATCCCGGCAACCTATGGCTTCCCGATGCCGCATGAGGGGTATCTGCCGTCTGTCAAGAAGCTCTGCGAGCGTTACGACGCCCTTTACATCGCCGACGAGGTGCAGACCGGCCTGATGCGCTGCGGCGAGATGTGGGGCTGCCAGAAATACGGGGTGGAGCCGGACATCATGGTGACCGGCAAGGGCATTTCCGGGGGCATGTATCCCATCGCCTGCACTTTGATCGCCGAGCACGCGGCCGGCTGGCTCAAGAAAGACGGGTTCGGCCATATCTCGACGATGGGCGGTGCCGAGCTTGGCTGCATCGTCGCGATGAAGACTCTGGAGATCGTCCAGCGCCCCGAGGTCCGCTCGATGGTGCGCTTCATCTCGGACTATATCCGGGCCGGACTCGACAAGATCATGGAGGAATATCCCGACTTCTTCATCGGCATCCGCCAGCACGGCGTCGTCATGGGGCTGGAGTTCAATGACGCGCAGGGCGCCAAGCCCGTGATGAAGCATCTTTATGAAAACGGTGTCTGGGCGATCTTCTCGACCCTCGATCCGCGGGTGCTTCAATTCAAGCCCGGCCTGCTGATGACCCAGGCCGAGGCCGAGGACCTGCTGCGCCGCGTCGAGATCGCCGTGGGATTGGCGCGGAACGAGGTGATGGGCGGCAGACGGAGGATGGTCTGATGGAACCGCAGATCCGCACGCTGGTCGATATCTCCGACACGCCCGCAGCGCTGAACGGCCGTGCGGACATGATGCTGGAACGCGCGCATTGGGCCGCGGCGGTGTTCCAGCGCTACGACCGGGCGCAGACCATGGCCATCGTCGATGCCGTCGCGGCCGCCGCCCATGCCAACGCGGCGAAATACGCCGACTGGGCGGTCGAGGAGACCGGCTTCGGCGTCGCGGCGCACAAGAAGCTCAAGAACGAGCTGACGGCCGCGCCGCTGGTGGATTTCTACCGCGATCAGGATTTCGTCAATCCGCGCGTGGACGAGCAGCGCAAGATAGTGGAACTGCCGCGCCCAGCGGGCGTGGTCTTCGCGCTGACGCCTTCGACCAACCCCATCGCCACGCTGAACTACAAGATCCTGCTGGCGCTGATGACGCGCAATGCCATCGTCATCAGCCCGCACCCTGCGGCGCGCGAATGCAGCGTCGATGCGGCCCGCGTGCTGCTGGAGGCCGCGGTCGGGGCAGGGGCGCCGGATGGGGTGATCCAGATCATCGAAACGCCCTCGATCCCGATGATCGAGACGTTCATGGGCTCGCCCAAGACCAACGTGATCCTGGCCACCGGCGGTATGGCGGTGGTGCGCGCGGCCTATTCCTCGTCGAACCCGGCGATCGGGGTGGGGCCTGGCAACGCGCCGGTTCTGGTGGACAGCTCGGCCGATATCGCCAAGGCGGCGCAGCGGATCGTCGAATCCAAGAGTTTCGACAACTCGATCCTGTGCACCAATGAAAGCATCATCATCACGCTGCCCGAGGTCGAGGACCGCCTGAAGCGCGCCCTGAAATCCGCAGGTGCCCATATCTGCGACGCCGATGAGGTGGAGCGGCTGCGGCGTTTCCTGTTCCACGAACGCGGCTTCAACGTCGAGGCGATCGGCCGCGACGCCACCTGGATCGCGCAGGAATGCGGCATCCGCGTGCCGGCCAACACGCGCATCCTCGTCACGCCGATCAGCCAGATCGGGGTCGAGGAACGCCTGAGCCGTGAAAAGCTCTGCCCCGTGTTGGCCTTTCACGTGGCCAAGAACCGCCCGCAGGCGCTGGAACAAGCGCGCGCGGTGCTGCGGCTGACCGGGGCGGGGCATTCTGCCGCGATCCACGCCAACGACCCGCAGCTGACCATGGCCTATGCCGCCCGGGTCGAGGCGTATCGCGTTGTCGTCAACGCCCCCTGCTCGCAGGGGGCGGCGGGTTTCGCCACCAACCTCGCGCCCACCTTCACCATCGGCACCGGCTATTTCGGCCGCTCCTCGATCGGCGAGAATGTGGGGCCGCAGCACCTGGTGCACTGGACGAGGATCGCCCACAACTCCGACGCCTCGGAACCCTTCGGCGGCTATGCGGGGCTGGGGCCTGATTTCGGTGGCGCCCTGCCCGAGGCTCCGTCGGATGGGGTGCCGGGAAGCCCCAGGGCCCGCCACGCCCCAGCGCCCGCCGGCGGATCCGCCGTTGACGGGGCGACGCGCGACGAGTTGCGCCGCCTTATCGCCGAAGAACTCCGCGACCTCTTGAGAAAGTAAGACATGGCCGAGCTTCGTTCCTTCATCTTCATCGACCAGCTTCAACCGCAGACGCTGGCCTATGTCGCCACGTGGATGCGCGGCAGCCTGCCACGGCGCAACATGGCCGCGCAGATCATCGAGATCGCCCCGGGCCTGGACGTCGAGGCGCTGACCGACGTGGCGCTGAAGGGCGCCGATGTGAAGGCGGGCCTTCTGGTCGTCGAGCGCCAGTTCGGCACGCTGGAGTTCCATTCCAAGTCCACCGCCGAGGTCCATGCCGGCGCCCAGGCGGTGCTGGACGCGCTCGGCGCTCGGGAAGAGGATGTCGCACCGCCGAAGATCCTGGCCTCGAAGATCGTCACGCGCGTGGACCACCAGCACGCCTTCCTGATCAACCGCAACAAGCTGGGCTCGATGATTCTCGGGGGTGAAAGCCTGTATCTGCTGGAATGCCAGTCGGCCTCCTACGCTATCCTTGCCTGTAACGAGGCCGAGAAGGCGTCGAACATCAAGGTCATCGACTATCGCATGATCGGGGCCAACGGACGGGTCTACCTGGCCGGGGACGAGGCCGAGGTGCGCAACGCCCGCGACGCCGCCGAAGAGGCGCTGCGCGCGGCGGGGGCGCGCTGATGTCGGA
>JBAVQZ010000241.1:0-3940 GCA_049694515.1 Paracoccaceae bacterium
GCGTCGGCACCGCGATGCTGGTCTGGGACGGCGGGCAGTCGGACACGATCGGCGGCGGTGCGCTGGAATACGAGACGACGAAAGCGGCCCGCAACATGCTGGCGGGCGGCCCCGCGCGACACCTGGCGCGCGTTCCTCTGGGGCCCGCGATGGGGCAATGCTGCGGCGGCGCCGTCACCCTGTTGACCGAGGTGTTTGACGCTGCTGTGGTCGCCTCCCTGCCCGGCGACGTGATCGCCCGCCCAGCGGAGGGGCACCCCGACATGCCGCTGGCGGTGCGGCAGGTTCTGAACATGGCACGCAATTCCGGCCGCCTGCCCGAGGCGCAATTCCTGCATGGCTGGATGGTGGAGCCGATGGAGCCCGTGGCCGCACCGCTCTGGATATTCGGCGCCGGTCATGTCGGGCGGGCGCTGGTCGATGTGCTGTCACCGCTTCCCGATTTCGCGATCACCTGGGTGGACAGCGACGCGGCCCGTTTCCCGACGGAAATCCCGGAGAGTGTCGAACGGCTCATCGCCGCCAACCCGGCTGATGTGGTTGCCTATGCCCCGGACGCGGCGCACCACCTGATCCTGACCTATTCGCACGCGCTGGACCTGGAATTGTGCCACCGCCTGCTGGGTCGCGGCTTCGCCAGCGCCGGGCTGATCGGTTCGGCCACGAAGTGGGCCCGGTTCCGCAAGCGCCTCGTTCAGCTCGGTCATTCCGATGCACAGATTTCGCGCATCTGCTGCCCGATCGGGCAACCGGCGCTTGGCAAACACCCGCAGGCCATTGCCGTGGGCGTCGCGGCCGCGCTACTGTCGCAGCAAAACACGCAAGAAACCGCAAGGGACGCAACGGGGTGACGGCGCTTCTGACCATCGACGGCCTGACCAAGGCCTATCCCGGCGTGGTCGCCAATGACCATGTCTCCTTCGACATATCGCCGGGGGAGGTGCATGCGCTACTGGGCGAGAACGGCGCCGGAAAATCGACGCTGGTCAAGATGATCTATGGGCTGGTCAAACCCGATTCCGGGCGGATGACGTTGGCCAGCGCCCCCTACGAACCGGCGGAACCGAGGGCCGCGCGCAGATCGGGCGTGGCGATGGTGTTCCAGCATTTTTCGCTGTTCGAGGCGTTGAGCGTGGCCGAGAACGTGGCGCTGGGCATGGAAAACCCGCCGCCCCGGCGCGAACTGGCCGCCCGCATCCGCGACGTGTCGGAAACCTACGGCCTGCCGCTGGACCCCGATCGCGTGGTGGGCGATCTTTCTGCGGGCGAGCGTCAGAGGGTGGAAATCATCCGCTGCCTGCTGCAGGACCCGCGTCTGCTGATAATGGACGAGCCGACCTCGGTACTGACCCCGCAGGAAGTGACGATCCTGTTCGAGACTTTGCGCAAGCTGTCGGCCGAGGGCACCGCGATCCTCTACATCTCGCACAAGCTGGAAGAGATCCGCGCGCTGTGCGACCGCGCCACGATCCTGCGGCTGGGCAAGGTGGTCGCCAGCTGCGACCCGCGCCACACATCTGCCGCCGAACTGGCCGAGATGATGGTTGGAAGCAAACTGCAGACCCCCAGCCGCGCCGCGTCGGAGCCGGGCGAGGTGGTTCTTGACGTGGCCGGGCTGTCGGTGAAATCGGCCAACCCTTTCGGCACGTCGCTCAAGAATGTCAGCTTTACCCTGCGCGCGGGCGAGGTGCTGGGCATCGGCGGGGTCGCCGGCAACGGCCAGGACGAGCTTCTGGCCGCGCTCTCGGGCGAGATACTGGCCCCGGCGGAGGCGGTGAAGCTGGACGGCCAGCCGATCGGCCGGCTTGGCCCCAACGCGCGCCGTCGCCTGGCCATGTTGAGCGCGCCCGAGGAACGGCTGGGCCACGCCGCCGCGCCGGACATGAGCCTGACCGAGAACGCCCTGCTGACCGCCGCGATCCGCGAGGAGCTGACCAGCCACGGTTTCCTGAAATGGTCCGCCGCGCGCGGTTTCGCCGAGCGGGTCATATCGGATTTCGATGTCCGCACTCCCGGACCGGGCAATGCCGCGCGCGCGCTGTCCGGCGGCAATCTGCAGAAATTCGTGATCGGTCGCGAGGTTCTGCAACGCCCCGAGGTGCTGGTGGTGAACCAGCCGACCTGGGGCGTCGATGCCTCGGCCGCAGCGGCGATCCGCCAGGCGTTGCTCGATCTGGCCTCGAACGGTGCGGCGGTGATCGTGATCAGCCAGGACCTGGATGAGTTGATGGAGGTCTCCGACCGCTTCGCCGCGCTCAACGAGGGGCGGCTGTCGGCGCCGCGCCCGGCGCGCGGCCTGACGATGGAGGAGATCGGCCTGATGATGGGCGGCGCCCACGACATGGAGGTGGCGCATGTGGACGCCTGAGCGGACCTCGACAGGGTCTCCCCCGTTTTCTTCCCGGGCCCGCTTCCCTCGCCGGTGGCACGAAACAGCCGCGCAGCGGCAAGCCATCGCGGAGGCCACGCGATGATCCGGCTGGAAAAGCGCCCCGTCCCGTCCCGCCTCTGGACCGCGACGACGCCGATCCTTGCCGTGGCGCTGACGATGATCGCCGGCGGCCTGCTTTTCATGGCGCTGGGCAAGAACCCGTTCGAGGCGATCCGCACGATATTCTGGGATCCGCTGTTCGGCGAGTTTGCCTTCTACTACCGCCCGCAACTTCTGGTGAAGGCCGCGCCGCTGGTGCTGATCGCCATCGGGCTGAGCCTGGGCTTTCGGGCCGGAATCTGGAACATCGGCGCCGAAGGGCAGTATATCATCGGCGCGATCTGCGGCGCGGCGGTCGGGCTGGCCTTCTACCCGAACGACGGGTGGTACATCTATCCGCTGATGGTGTTGGCCGGCGGGCTTGGCGGGTTCGCCTGGGCGATGATCCCCGCGCTTCTGAAAACCCGGTTCCGCACCAACGAGATCCTGGTCTCGCTGCTGCTGGTCTATGTGGCCGAGCATCTGCTGGCCTCGATGGCGCTGGGCGCGCTGCGCAATCCCGAAGGCTCGGGTTTTCCCGGCTCGCGCAATCTCAGCCAGTATCCGGCCGCGTCGAACCCCGATCTGATCGCGGGCACCGGCATCCATCTGGGGGTCGCCGCCGCGGTCCTTGCGGTGATCGCGGCCTACATCCTGCTCAACCGGCACATGCTGGGCTTCCAGATCCGGCTGACCGGGCAAAGCCCCCGTGCCGCGCGCTTCGCCGGGGTCAACCCGAACCGGCTGATCGTGTTCTGCCTGGGCACGTCGGGCGCGCTGGCCGGTCTGGCCGGGCTGTTCGAGGTGTCGGGACCCGCGGGCCAGATCAGCATCGACTTCAATGTGGGCTACGGCTTCACCGCGATCATCGTGGCATTTCTGGGCCGTCTGCACCCGGTGGGCATCCTGCTGGCCGGGCTTCTGATGGCGCTGACCTATATCGGCGGCGAGATCGCGCAATCGCAGATGGGCCTGCCCGCCGCGGCGATCCAGGCGTTCCAGGGGATGCTGCTGTTCTTCCTGCTCGGCGTCGATGTCCTGACCAACTACCGCATCCGCATGCATCACACGGAGGCCGCCTGATGGACCTGTCCGCAATCGACCCGCTGGTGCTGATCGCCTCGCTGATGGTGGCCTCCACGCCGATCCTGCTCGCCGCGACGGGCGAGTTGGTGGTCGAGAAATCCGGGGTCCTGAACCTCGGGGTCGAGGGGATGATGATAACCGGTGCGATCTGCGGCTTCGCCATCGCGGTGCAGACGCAAAGCCCCGCGCTGGGTTTCCTGGCCGCGGCTGCCGGCGGGGCGCTGCTGGCTCTGATCTTCGGAATCCTCACGCAGATTCTGCTGTCGAACCACGTCGCAACGGGCCTTGCGCTGACTCTGTTCGGGCTTGGCCTGTCGGCGCTTCTTGGGCAGGGCTATGTCGGCGTGAAACCGCCATCGACGGGCAAGCTGGACCTCGGCCTGC
>JBAVQZ010000242.1:0-2753 GCA_049694515.1 Paracoccaceae bacterium
GCCTCCAGAACCGACGCGCCCTTGGGCAGACGGATCAGGAATACCGTGCCGGTCCGGTCGCTGCGCAGCAGCTCCAGCCGTCCGCCATGCCCGCGAATCAGTTCGGACGAGATGGCAAGCCCCAGACCGCTGCCGCCCTTGGTGCTGCCGCCGTGGAACGGGGTGAACAGGTTCTCGCGCGCCTTCGCCGGCAGGCCGGGGCCGGTGTCGCTGACGCGGATCGTCCACTCCTGCGGCGTCTCGTCCGCCGCGATGCATATCTCGCCCGTCTCGCCGGTTGCCAGGATCGCCTGCCGCGCGTTGCGGATCAGGTTCGACAGGACGCGGAACAACTGCTCGGAATCGGCCCGCAGGACCATGGTGGCGGGCACATCCTCGCTGAAGCTCACGTCATGCTCACCGGCGGCCAGCCGCTCGCTGTCCACCACGTCATGCACGATGGAAGCAAGCGAGACGCGATCCAGCCTGGGCGGCGGCTCCTCGGCCTTGCCGAAGGCCAGCGTCGTCTCGCAAAGGTTCACCGCGCGCGAGATCGCGCCGACGATCTTGGGCGCGGCACGCTTTACCGAGGGGTCCTCGCTCTGCTCCATCCGGTCAGCGAAAAGCTGGGCGGTGGTCAGGATGTTGCGAAGGTCGTGGCTGATCTTGGCGACCGCGCCGCCAAGCTGGGCCAGACGCTCCTTCTGGCGCAGCGCCGCGGTCAACTGCGTCTCCATGGATTGCAGGGCGACCTCCGCCTCGCGCAGTTCGGTGATCGTTGCGTCGGGCTGAATGATGCGCCGGGCATCCTCGGGCGCGGCGGCATAACTTTGCATCGCGCCCACCACGCGGCGGATCGGCATCACGAGGATCCGACGCACGGCGAGGAACAGCAGAAGCGCCGTGATGACCGAGATCACGGCCGACAGGATCAGGATTCGTATCCCGTACTCGATCATGGCGGCGCGCAGCGGCGCGGTCTCCATCGTGACCTCGATCAGCAGGCCGGCCCGCTGAACCGGGTCGCCGATCACCCGGATGATCCGGTTTTTCGGGTCGATCAGCCGCTGTATCGCGTCGCGCATCAGCTCGGGCGCCGTGGCGCCGCGCAGATCGAAGGTGGAGACGACCGGCGCCGGGATCGGCGAGGAGAGGACGAGTTGCCGCGCTTCGTTCCGGCGGAGCACGACGTTGAACACGCCGGCGGTCTGCAACAGCTCCTTCTCGAGGGATTCATCTATCATGTCTTTCGCCGCCAGCGTCGAGAGCGAGGCGATCTGTGCCCGCTCGAGCCGCGACAGAAGGAAATCCTCGCGGAAGCGGGCGATTGAGGGCACGAAGATCAACACCTCGGCCAGCATGACGAAAACGATCGTCAGCATCAGGAAACGGCCGGAAAGCGAGTTCAACACCGGTAATGCCCCCGTAAGGCGGTTAAGGGCAGCGCCATCCGAACCTGGCGCGCCACTCTCTTCACCCAAGGATTATCAAAAACACCGGTGCAGAAATAGACACCTGCTGCGCACTTGTTAACCTCGATGGCGCAGAATGGGGCACGGCTCTCCGCGCGGCCCTGACAAGCGTCCCGTGCCCCCGGTCCGGCGCGGCTCAGATATCCTTCCTCCGGCGCAGGCGTTTCAGCGCGATGGGCAGCGCGGCCAAGGCGCAGAGGCCCATGATCGGTCCCAGGATCTGCGGCTCGAAGATGATGCCGAGGTCGGGGCGTTCGCCGCGCGCGAACACCTCGCCCAGCCCGGCCCCCACCCAGGTGTAGACCAAACCACCGGGGATGATTCCGAAGAAGGTCGTGAACACGAAGCGGCCCGGCGAAACGCCCACCAGCGCCGGGATGATGTTGGCCACGAAGAACGGCACGGCCGGCACCAGCCGGATCAGGAACAGCACGGAGATCTCGTTGTCCCGGATCCCCTGCTTGATCTGTTTCACGCGGCCCTCGCTTGCCTCCATCCTCGCCGCCAGCCGATCGCCCAGCCCCCAGCGCGCCGCCAGGAAGATCGCGGTCGCGCCGATGGTGGCCGCGGTCACGTTGAACAGCGCCCCGGGAAAGACGCCGAACAGGAAACCGCCGGTCAGCGTCGCCACCGTTGCGCCGGGCAGCGAAAAGGCGACGATCACCACGTAGATCGCCATGAAGCCCAGCGCCGTCCACAGGTAATGCGCGTCGCGGAATGCCAGCAGCGCCTCACGGTTCCGGGCGAGCGCGTCGAAGGACAGGTAATCGCGCAACGTCAGCGCGCCGATCACCGCGACGACGATGATCACGACCAGCGGCAAGCGCCGGGCAAGGCCGGATTTCGGGGTCTCGGTTGTGTCGCTCGTTTCGCGATCGTCCATGTGCTGTCTTCCGCTCCTTGCACAACATGCGGTGGCGCCGCCTCGGGCGACAGCCCTTTCACGCGGCATTGATCGCAGGTGATGCAAACTTGCAGAAACGGGGCGCATTCAGGGCACCCTGTCACACCGCACCGCGGCGCGCGGCGCAATCTCCCGGCAAATGTTGCAGAAAACCCGCGGCCATCGAATTGACTTACCGGCCCGATCCGCCTAAAGGACGGGCTTCGAACACCATTGGCCCTCGAATCCTTGCGCGGTTCGGGCCCGACCTGACGGAGCCAAGAGCGATGAAACGCACCTGTCAACCGAGCAATCTGGTTCGCAAGCGCCGGCACGGCTTTCGCGCGCGCATGGCCACCAAGGCCGGCCGCAAAATTCTGAACGCGCGCCGCGCCCGCGGCCGGAAGTCGCTCAGCGCC
>JBAVQZ010000243.1:0-2710 GCA_049694515.1 Paracoccaceae bacterium
CTTGCGGTCACCGCCGCAAGCGCGATGGCGGCAGCGGCGACGAAACCGGTGATCGGTCTGAAACGGGTCATGGCGAGTCCTTTCAAGGGCGGCAGGCCTCGGTATGGTGATCCGGAATGGAACCATCCGTACGGTCAACCCCGTGATTGTCGGTCAGAATCACCAGCCCCGCATTGACCCCCGTCATTTACAGGACGATCGCGACCGCCAGATCGTCGCGCACCCCGGTATTCGGGTTTCCCTCGAGGATATCGCGCGGGCGGCCTTCGTTCGACGCTATCTCAGCGCGTCGGCCAGATAGTCGAAGACGAAGCGCAGCCGGCGGTTGCGGTGAATTTCGCGGTGGGCGACAAGCCAGACCGGGAACGGAAACGGCGCCAACCCGTCCAACGCGCGACGCACAGCGGGGTCGTTGTCGCCGATCCGATCGTCGATGATGCCGACGCCCAACCCCTGTTTGACCATCGCCCACATGACCAGGAAATTGGCACAGCGGAACGGGAAACTGGCCTCGGTCAAGGAAAGCCCCATCCGGTTGAGTCCCGCCATCAGCACGCCGGTCGTGTCGAGACCGATGAACTCGGCCCGGCTGAGGTCCAGCGGCGTTTCTATCGGACCAAGCCGGTCAAGATAGGCGTGGGAGGCGTAAAGGCGCGCGTCGGCGTCGCGGATCTTGCGCGCCATCAGGTCGGGTTCGGTCGGTCGGAAGTTTCGGATCGCGATATCGGCCTCGCGGCGCAGCAGGTCCGAGGCGTCGTTCGAGACAACGATCTCGACCTTGATGCGCGGTTCGACCGCATGCAGGCCGGCGACGATCGGAGGCAGAAGATGGCCGGCATAGGCATCGCTGGCCGAAATCGAAACCTCGCCTTCCATCTCTTCGTTCTGGCCGAAGGCCGCGCCGGACAACCGGCTGGCCGCGTCGCCCATCGCACGGACGTGGTCGATCAGTTCGTGCCCCGCGGGGGTGAGGCGCAAGCCCCGCCCGATGCGCTCGAACAGCACCACACCGAGTTCCTGCTCCAGCGCATCGACTTGCCGGCCGAGTGTCGGCTGCGCAAGACCCAGCGCCCGCGCGGCGGCAGAGAGCGACCCCTCTTCGGCGGTGACGAGGAAAGCCCGGGCCCGGTTCCAATCGAAGGTCACAGATCGCCAATCCATGCGAATATGCATATCAGATCGACAAAACTGGTCAATTTTCTTTATACGTTCCTCGCGCTATCACCTTTGTCACGCCAGGACCCGGCGCACGGAAAGACCGACACAAGCGACCCGCGCAGATTCGCGCGAAGCCAAAGCCTCATCGACCATTCAGGACTAACGAAATGCGCGTATTCGACGACCCCCGATCCCGCCCCTATGCCCGAATGACCGGAGCGTTCTACCTGACGATCGCCGCGGCGGGCGCCTTCGCCATTGGCTTGGTCCCGGCCCAACTCCATGTCGCGGGCGACGCGGCGGCGACCGTCGGCAACATCATGGCAAGGCGCGGTCTTTTCAACCTTGGCATCGCGGGCGACTCGATCGTCATGCTGGCCGAGGTCATGACCACGGCGATGCTCTACTTCATGTTCAAGCCGGTGAGCGCGACGCTCTCCCTTGCGGCCGCACTGGCACGGGCCCTGATGGTGGCGGTCATGGCGGCGATGCTGCTTTTCCATGCCGCCGCTCTGGCGCTTGCCGACCCGAACGGTGCGCTCACCAGCTTTTCCGCCGCGCAGCGGATCGACCTTGCCGGGCTGATGCTGCATGTCCACGACGCGGGCGTATGGATCTGGCAGCTATTCTTCACGCTGCATCTCGCGCTGTTGGGCCAGCTGGTCGTCCGCTCGGGCTTCTATCCGCGTCTCCTGGGGCATGCGATGTCTCTTGGTGCCTTTGGCTACCTGCTCGACAGCGTCTACGCTTTCGCGGTCCCGGATGCCGCCCTTTTGGGCCAGGTCCGTGTCGGCCTACTTGCAATCGTCACCGTCGCCGAGATCGGCTTCGCGTTGCTGCTCCTCATCCGGGGACCGCGCGGCGTCGCAGCAAGCGTGACGGCCGACGCCGACTGAGTCCGCGACCCGTGTGAAAGACAGACAATGAAACGCATCTGCATCATCGGCATTTCCGGCAAGCTCGGCCAATACATGACCTGGCATGCGCTGGCGCGCGGCTTCGAGGTGGTCGGCGTCTGCCGCCCCGAGAGCGCAGGAAAACTCGCGCGGTTCGGCGATCGTATCACCCTTTTCCCCGGACGGACCGACGACCGCGCGGTGATCGCCGAGGCCGTGAAGGGGTGCGGCGGCGTGCTCACCGTTCTCGCGCCCTGGGGTGTGGACGGCTATGCCACGGGCACGGCGCGGGCAGTGCTGGATTTCGCCGAGCACGATGCGCGGCTGGTCTTTTCCTGCGGCTGGCACATCAGCCACGACGGCAGGGACACTTACTCCCTGAAGTTCCGCGCCTTTGTCGCAGTCTTTGGTTGGGTCGCTCGCAAACTGAAATTCGCGGACCTGCGCGATCAGGTCGAGGCGACCCGGCGCATCTTCGCCTCGCAGACCAGGTGGACCGTCGTGCGCGGCTCGAATCTTGAAGAAGGCGAAAGCGAAGGCCTTCCTGTCTGGTCACGGCATGTCGGTGACCCGGTCCTGGCCAGCAACCTAACGCGGCGCACGGATTTTGCGTTGTTCATGGTGCATGCGCTGACCGACGACCGGCTGGTCCGGGT
>JBAVQZ010000244.1:0-5690 GCA_049694515.1 Paracoccaceae bacterium
GGCCCACGGCCCGCGCGGGGCGGTCGTCGAAACGCAGGCGCGTCTCGCGCCCGAAGAACCGCTGCAGGGGCGCGCGTTTCCACAACCGCATGCCCATCGCGACATATCCCGCCCGATCCTCGCGCCAGGCCCGTGCGGCGGCCTCCAGCGTGTCGATCGCCACCTCCAGCGGGCACAGCCGGTCACGGAACGGATCGTACCAGGTTGGGGCCAGGATCATCGCGGCAGCGAACAGCTGCGCGCGGGTCAGGCGGCGCTCGCGGCGCGGCACCGGGTTCTCGTCCTGGCTCAGCCCCCAGCCGCCATAGAAGGGCTGGCCGAAAACGCGCGGCTTGTGCCCGGCCATGATCGCCTCGAACCCCAGCTGCGACGAGACGGTGTAAACCCCGACCGCCCCTTCCAGCAGTCGCCAGGGCGACACGGCATCGGTAAAGAAGGACACCCGCCCCTGCGCCACGTCGGCGTCGAAATGCCCCGCGCGGTGGCCCCCCGCGGTTTCCGGATGGGTCTTTATCAGAATGCGCGCGCCGGGATTCTCGATCTCGGCGAAGGCCAGCATCTCGCGGAAGGTGGCGCGCGTCGCGCCGCTGGCGGTGACCGAGGCATCGCCCGCCGTCTGGTCGATCACCAGCACATAGCCCGGCTTGGGCACAGCCGCCGCCGGGTCGAAGGCGTTGTATTTCGACAGGTCCAGACGCCGCAGCCTTTCGGCGGCCTCGCGCGCGCGGTTCAGAAGCGCGGTGTCATCCAGCGGGTGCGTTGCCAGAAGCGTTTCCAGTTCGCCGGGCACCGACGGGTCGAAATGCACGCCCGCCGGGTCGAGCAACAGCCCCAGCGGCGGCTCGCCCGCCACACGCCCCGGATGGATCGAGCGCAGGAAAGCGTCCTCCACCCGCAGGATCGGCGCGTCGGTCCGACGTGCCACAGCCTTGCCGCGCGGCGCGGTGGGCGAATTGCCCCAGACGCCCACCATGTCCTGCGGCCCCGGCTTGCCCAGCCGGATGTCATACCCCGCGAGATGGAGTATCCGCCGCACCCGGCGCTGGGTCAGGAACCCGCCATTGTAAACGCAAAGCCGCCGGCGGGTGTTCTGCCCGCCGGCGGCCTCGTTCCCTGGCTCGCGCGGCCCCGCCATCGCGGGGTCAGTTCCCTGCGGCGGTGTTCAGCGTGTTCGCCGAGTTGGCCGTGCCGGTGATCGCGCTGAGGGTCTTGGACCATTGCACGAAGGGCGCTTCGGTCACATAGACGGTGTCGCCGTCGCGGATGACGAAATCGCGCGCCTCGAACATGCCGGTGGGCTCGGTCAGGTTCAGCACATAGACGAAGCGCTGCTCGCCCGTCAGGTCGTCGCGGCCCAGAACCGCATTGGCGATCTCGGCGGGCTCGTTGCGGAACACGAAGACGCCCGTCGGATCGGCCAGGTTCGTCTGAAGCCCGCCGACCTGCGCGATCGCCTCGATCGCCGACAGTGTCTGCGTCTGGAACTGCACCCGGCTCTGCGCGCCCGTCGCGCCCATCGCGGTGAAGGCACGGGTGTCCTGCTCGACCAGGATCCGGTCGCCGCCGCGCAGGGCGATATCAAGTTCCGGGTGGTCGTAAAGATCCTGGAACCAGATCTTGCCGCGCTTGTCGCCGCGGATCAGGGTGATCTGCGCCACCTCGGGCTTGATCGTGACGCCGCCGGCCTTGGCCAGCATCGCCGAAAGCGTGCGCGTCGGCCGTTCGATCGGATAGACGCCCTGCGCCGCGACCCCGCCGACGATCGAGACCGTCGCGCCGTCGCCCGCCATGCGCCGCACCACGACCTGTGGATCGGGGGTCTGCGCGTCAAGCTTCTCGGTAATGATCTCGCGCAGCCGCTCGGGCGAGTTGCCCGCCGCGCGGATGCGCCCGGCATAGGGGATGAAGATGAAGCCCGAACCGTCCACCTGGACCTGGTTCAGCACGCTTTCCTTGACGCCCTTGTTGGCCAGCAGGCCGTCATCGACGTTCTCGTAGATGGTCAGCCCCAGCACGTCGCCGGGATGAATCGTGTCCGACCCGACCACGGCGGCGTTCTTGAGAGCGCTGGAAAAGCCCAAAGCCGGGACAACCGATGTCGCCCGCGTCACCCTGTCGTTGACGCTGACGATGAACGCGTCGCCCTTTTTCTGGACCGACCCCTGATATATCTCGCGCTTGTTCGGCCCGGACCGGGGCAGGCCGCATGCGGCCACCGAAACCACAAGCGCAAACAGAACCAGTACCCTGGCCCCACGGGATGCCAAAATTTTCACTGCTCGGGCTCCTCGAAATTTTTTTATTGCCTCGAAGTTTTTCTTTAACCCTACAGAATCACGAATGAAAACGCCAGAGAGGCTTTTCCCGGCCTCACTTCACCAGCTGCAACTGTTGCCGCGGTGCCGCTTTGCCCGAGCGCAGCGCGTCATAGGGGTCCTCTTCCTCAAGCATCAGATCGACGATCTGGCGCAGAAGCTGCCGCCTCCCCCGGGCCGAGTAGAACCCGCCGGGGATCTGCGAGGTCTCCAGCAGATAGCGCCGGTAATCGCGATAGGCACGGGTGTCGGGCCGGCCCGGCTGGGCGAAGAACGCGCCCAACGGAAGGGTCGAGACGAATTCGGGCTTGGCATAGACCGCGTCGCCGAACACCTTCAGCGGGATGCCGCGCCACAGCACCTGCTGCGCCGCGGTGGAGTTCACCGTCACCGCGCTGCGCGCGTGGTCCAGAAGCCGCGCCAGCTTACCGCCGCGCACATAATGAATGCGCCCCGCCACGCCGTGGGCGCGGGCCAGCCGGGCGATCTCCAGCCGCAGGGGCGCGCGCCCGTCCTCCAGCGGATGCGCCTTGAACACCAGGTGGTGATGCGCGGGGGCCCCGCGCGCGAAGCCCTCGATGCAAAGCTCCAGGAACTCGGCCATCGTCGAGAACGGGCTGTGCGCCTGGAAACTTGCATCATGTTCAAGCTGCAACAGCGCAAGATGATAGGGAAAACCGCCATGCTTGATGCGCTGAGTGGCGATGAACCGCTCGCCGGCCTGGGCCGGCATCAGCAGCAGGCGCCGCAGGTAGAGGCGGAATTCCTTGTGCACCGACAGCGCCCGGTGCGGCTGGAAATTGCGGTAGTCGCGGTTCCGGAACATCACGAAGAAATGGTAGAGCGCGCCATAAAACACATGCTGGCGCATGTCCCCCCAGCGCGCCGGCGCGTCGGGCTGGTCCGGGTCCACGGCGGCAAGCGCCTCGCGCATCTCCTCGATCGTCAGGTCCATAAGCCGCGAATGGCCGTTGGCACCGCCCCGCTCATAGGTCACCCAGTAGGGGCGCAGATAGCCCTCTTCGAAGACATGCACCCGCAGGCCGGCGGCACGGGCGATACGGACGGCCTGCGCGTGGATCGGCCGGGTATCGCCGTAAAGCGCGATGTCGGTGATGCGATGCGTGCCGATCAGGGCGCGGAATGCGGCGGGCCAGTCCTCGGCACGGCCGGTATAAGGGATGTAGCTTTCGGCATTGAACCAGAACGCCGCGTCCCCGCTGTTGAAGCCGACACGCCAGACCTCGGCCCCCGCGGCGCGCAGCATCCGGCCGAGCCGGTCGAAGAACGGCCCGTGCGGTCCCTGCAGGAACAGAAATTGTCGCCCCTCGCCCAATGCGTTGCCCATGCGGCCCGTCCACTCGTCCCGATTACCCGTCATGCGGCTCCAAGCTTTCGATCTGCCGGTATTGCCGCAGGATGTCACCCGTCTTGCACGGAAAGCTATCGAAAAAAGGACCGTTTTGCGGCATCGGATTGGCATCGTCCCATCTTGCCCCGAAGCGGCTCAGAAGCTAGGTGCAAAAGCGGACAGGAAAGGCAGCGACATGTTCACCGGCATCATTACCGACATCGGCACCCTGCGCGAACTGACGAAACGGGGCGACCTGACGGCGCGCATCGGCACCGGCTATGCGCCCGAGGGGATCGCCATCGGCGCCTCAATCGCCTGCGACGGGATCTGCCTGACCGTGACCGACCGCGGCGCCGACGCCCAGGGGCGCTGGTTCGACGTGGACATCTCGGCCGAGACCGCCTCCAAGACCAATGTCGGCGACTGGGCGCCGGGGCGGCGGATCAACCTGGAACGCGCGCTGAAACTGGGCGACGAACTGGGCGGGCACATCGTCTCGGGCCATGTGGACGGCGTGGCCGAGATCGTCGCCGTCGAGGACGAGGGCGACAGCACGCGCGTCACCTTCCGCGCGCCCGACGCTCTGGCGAAGTTCATCGCGCCCAAGGGCTCGGTCGCGCTGAACGGCACGTCGCTGACCGTAAATGACGTGGACGGGCGCGATTTCGGCATCAACTTCATTCCGCACACCAAGGCGGTCACGAGCTGGGGCGATGCCGCGCCGGACGATCGGGTGAATCTGGAGATCGACACGCTGGCGCGCTATGTCGCGCGGCTCAGCGAATACGGCTGAGCCGCGGGCGCACTCAATTCTCGTCGCCACGCGGCGTCGTGAGCTTCGACGCGGCCCACCAGCAGCACAGCGCCACGAGGATGCCGGCATAGCCGTCGATGGCATAATGCCAGGCCAGCAGAACCGAGCCGACAAGGATCATGCAAAGAAAGATGGTCATCAGAATGCCGGCCCAGCGCGCGTATCTGTACGCGTAGATCGTCAGGAGCGAAGTGCTCGCCACATGCATGCTGGGCATCGCGGAAATACCGTGAAGCGGCCCGTCCGCGACATAGCCCTGCCACAGCGCGTCCTGCACATCGAGCGACCAGACCGGGCTGACGTTGTCGAAGGCATGAAGCATGGACACCAGCGGCTGGAAGTGATCGCCAAAGCCCAGCGGGGCGAAGTAGACGGGCCCGCCAGATGAAAAGACCGTCGCGAGAAGATTTCCCCCGATCGCCCAGGTCAGCACGAAGGCCAGCAGGAATGTGTCCCGCGCCCGGGGGTTGTGCCGCGTGAAACAGGCCACGAAGACCACGAAGAACATCAGGAGGAACCAGACGTTGTAGGCGCCGTTGATGATCGTCGTGGCGAGCGGCGTACCGAATAGTGGCATCAGCAGCGTGTAGGGATCCTGTCCACCGTGCAGGATCTGGTCTGTCCGCGCAAAGAGCGGGTCCCAGGAGAACGGGTTGATCTGCGGGATAACCATCTTGAAGAAGTCGAACGCGCCCATGAAGAGCGACAGCGCCAGAAGCGCGATCGCCCCGTTGAGCATCCGCTCCCCGTCGGTGAAGATGTCGCGCACGTCGCGCAGCAGCCACAGGGTCACGCTTCCCTCGCGCACCGTCCGGGCGGCGCATACCGTCCGCCATATGAACAACACCAGCAGGAAAACAGGCACGAGGATGGTGAAGATCGTGCTCAGCCGACTCACCACGCCGGGGTCGAAGGAGAGGCCCAGCATGTCGGCGGCTGCAACCGCTGCCATCGCATGCAGCAGCACAAGCGAGACCAGCCAGGCGTGGCGCTGGATCACCCGCGATAGAACGCCATTCGTGGCCAATGCCCGTGAAGCCAGCGCGATCATGGTCAATCTCCCGAAAACCGTGCTTTCTTGCATCGGCTAGAAACATGACAATCCGAAGGCGACATTCCGGAAATTTCGGGCCGCGCCCCATGGCCCTTGCCGGGCCGAAAGCTTTAGACTTACGCCAAAGCGCAAGCGAATCCTGCGGCGTAAGGC
>JBAVQZ010000245.1:0-4855 GCA_049694515.1 Paracoccaceae bacterium
GCCGAGAGCGGCCCGCCATAGGCCGCCCCGGTGTCGAGGTTCAGCCGGTTGCCGTAATGTGTCACCACGTCCACCGGCGTGTGGCCATGCACGATCAGCGCCCCGTGATCGCGCAGATCGTCCAGAAACGCGCCCCGGATCCAGACCAGATCGTCCTCGTACTGCAGATCCAGCGGCACGCCCGGACGGATCCCGGCGTGGCAGAAGAACGCCCCGCCGCGGCGATAGCTCAGCTTCAGACCCGCCAGCAGGTCGAGATGCGATTGCGGCACCGCCGCCCGCGCATCGGCATGGATCGCTGCCACCGGCCGGTCCCAGGACACGTCCACCCCGTAGGCCGCCAGCGTCTCGCGCCCGCCGAGATTGCCGTCCAGCCAGTTCAGATCGTCGCGCAGCGGGTCCGGCAGCGACGGGGTTTGCAGGAAATGCAGCATCATCCGGTCATGGTTGCCCTTCAGCAGAACCCAGGGGGCGCCGTCGGCCAGACCGCGGCTCAGCAGGTCCAGCACGCCGGGCACGTCCGGCCCGCGATCGACGTAATCGCCAAGATGCACCACCGGTGCCGTCTTGTCGCCGACGCGCGCCTTGTCAGCCGCGATCCAGCGATGCACCTCGCGCAGCTTCTTGAGATGGCCGTGAACGTCGCCGATGGCATAGCTTCGCATGTATCCCCGCAGCCTCACCTTGCGGCGGGCCCGCTCCGGGCCCGCCCCGTTGTCGTCGCGCGCCGCTCACTCCACGTCGAATTCCAGCGGGCGCACCTGCTGGAACATGCCGGTGGCGCGCAGCTTTTCAAGCACATCCTCGGGCACCGGGTTGTCGACGTAAAGCAGCGCGATGGCGTTCTGCCCCGCCGCGGTCCGGCCAAGGGTGAAGTTGGCGATGTTGACGCCGTTCTCGCCCATCGTGCGGCCCAGCGTGCCGATGATGCCCGGCACGTCCTTGTTGGTGGTGTAAAGCATGTTGTGACCGATCTCGGCGTCGATATTGATGCCCTTGATCTGGATGAAACGCGGCTTGCCGTCGCTGAACACCGTCCCCGCGATCGAGCGTTCGCGCGAATCGGTCACCACGGTCAGCTTTATATAGCCGTCGAACACGCCCGACTTGTGCTGCGTCGTGCGCGAGATCTTGATGCCCCGTTCCTCGGCCACCACGGGGGCCGAAACCATGTTCACGTCCGGGTTCGAGGCTTTCATGATCCCCGCGATGACCGAGCAGTTCAGCGCGTCGAGGTTCATCTCGGCGACGGTCCCGTCGTAAAGGATGTTGATCGCCTTTACCGGCTCGTCGGTCATCTGGCCGACGAAGGCGCCCAGATGCGCCGCCAGCTTCAGCCACGGCCCCATCACCTTGGCCTCCTGCGCCGTCACCGACGGCATGTTCAGCGCGTTGGACACCGCCCCGGTCAACAGGTAGTCCGACATCTGCTCGGCCACCTGCAGCGCCACGTTCTCCTGCGCCTCGGTGGTGGCGGCGCCCAGATGCGGGGTGCAGACCACGTTGGGCAGGTTGAACAGCGGGTTCTCGGTCGCCGGCTCCTCGGCGAACACGTCCAGGGCGGCGGCGCCGACATGACCGTCCTTCAGCATCTCGGCCAGCGCGGTCTCGTCCACCAGACCGCCGCGCGCGCAGTTGATGACGCGCACGCCCTTCTTGGTCTTGGCCAGGTTTTCGCGGCTCAGGATGTTGCGGGTCTTGTCGGTCAGCGGAACGTGCAGGGTGATGAAATCGGCCTGCGCCAGCAGGTCGTCCAGATCCACCTTGGTCACGCCCAGCTTCTCGGCGCGTTCTTCCGACAGGAACGGGTCGAAGGCCAGCACCTTCATCTTCAGCCCGCGCGCCCGGTCGGCGACGATCGAGCCGATATTGCCGCAGCCGATCAGGCCCAGCGTCTTGGCGGTCAGTTCGACCCCCATGAAGCGCGATTTCTCCCATTTCCCGGCATGGGTCGATGTGCTGGCCTCGGGGATCTGGCGGGCGGCGGCGAACATCATCGCAATCGCGTGCTCGGCGGTAGTGATCGAGTTGCCGTAGGGCGTGTTCATGACGATCACGCCCTTCTTCGACGCGGCGGGGATGTCCACGTTGTCCACCCCGATGCCGGCGCGGCCGATCACCTTGAGGTTGGTCGCGGCCTCCAGCACCTTCTCGGTCACCTTGGTGGCCGAGCGGATGGCGAGCCCGTCATATTTTCCGATCACCTCGAGCAGGCGATCCTTGTCCTTTCCGAGGCCAGGCTCGAAGTCGACCTCGATGCCGCGATCGCGGAAAATCTGGACGGCGGTTTCGGACAGTTTGTCGGATACAAGAACCTTGGGGGCCATGTGTGGCGCTCCTTCATGATCGTATGCACGCGATGTGCACACCCTGTGCATGGTTTGTGACGTGTTGTTCGTGAAAGGCGGCGGCCGTCAGGCCGCCACGTTCTGCGCCTCGATCTCGGCGTTGAACGCCCAGTCGATCCACGGCATCAGCGCCTCGATATCCGAGGTTTCGACCGTGCCGCCGCACCAGATCCGCAGCCCCGGCGGCGCGTCGCGATAGGCGCCTACGTCGAGGGCCACGCCTTCGACTTCCAGCCGCTTGGCTACGGCCTTGGCGAACCCCGCGCCGTCCTTGATGCGGTCGTCGGTGAATTTCAGGCAGACCGAGGTGTTGGACCGCGTCGCCGGATCCTTGGACAGGAAGTCGAGCCAGTCATGGCTTTCCACGAAGCTTGCGACCGCCTGTGTGTTGGCGTCGGCCCGCGCGATCAGGCCCTTCAGCCCGCCCACGGATTTCGCCCAGTCCAGCGCGACAAGGTAATCCTCGACCGCCAGCATCGACGGCGTGTTGATCGTCGCGCCCTCGAAGATGCCCTCGTTCAGCTTGCCGCCCTTGGTCAGGCGGAATATCTTGGGCAGCGGCCAGGAAGGTGTATAGTTTTCAAGACGCTGCACAGCGCGCGGCGAGAGAACCAGCATCCCGTGCGCGGCCTCGCCCCCCAACACTTTCTGCCACGAGAAGGTGGTTACATCCAGCTTGTCCCAGGGCAGATCCTGCGCGAAGGCGGCCGAGGTCGCGTCGCAGATCGTCAGCCCCGCGCGATCGGCGGGAATCGCGCTGCCGTCGGGCACCCGCACGCCGCTGGTCGTGCCGTTCCAGGTGAACACCACGTCCTTGTCGAAATCGACCTCGGCCAGATCGACGATCTCGCCGTAATCGGCCTCGCGCACCGTGGCGTCGAGCTTGAGTTGCTTGACCGCGTCGGTCACCCAGCCCGCGCCGAAGCTTTCCCAGGCCAGCATCTCGACCGGACGTTCGCCGAGCATCGACCACATCGCCATTTCCACCGCGCCGGTGTCCGAAGCGGGCACGATGCCGATGCGATAATCGGCCGGGACTCCGAGCACTTCGCGCGTGGTCTCGATCGCCGCTTTCAGCTTCGCCTTGCCCACCGCAGCGCGGTGCGACCGGCCCAGCGGCGCGTCTTTCAGCTTGTCGAGGGTGAATTCGGGGTTCTTGGCACAGGGGCCAGAAGAGAAACGCGGATTGGCCGGCCGCGTCGCCGGGGTTTCATTCGCCATTGCTAGTATCCTTCCAGATAAGCGCCCCTCGTTGGGGAGGGGTGTCCCACGGACGCATCTACGGCGGCGCAGGCTCTGGCGCAAGTGGAAAAGCTGCGTTATTGCGCCGCTTGAATGTCCAAAAGCGACAAACCTGTTCACGATCGGAAACTGCCCATGTTCATCGCGACCCTGTTGACCGACCCCGCGGCCCCGGCGCTCGACCCCGCCAGCGTCGAGGCGCTCCGCAACGCCTGGGGCGGCGGCGAGGTGCGATGGCTTTCGCCCGATGTCGCGGCCGAGTTTCCTATCGGGACGATCCCGGCCAATTGCCAGGACGTCTGGGCCGAGATGCAGGCCCTTGGAGTCGATCTGGTGGTGCAGCCTGCCGCGGGGCGCCGCAAGAAGATGCTGATCGCGGACATGGATTCGACGATGATCCGGCAGGAATGCATCGACGAGCTGGCCGCCGAGGCCGGGATAGGCCCCAAGGTGGCCGAGATCACCGCGCGCGCGATGAATGGCGAACTGGATTTCGAGGGTGCGCTGAAAGAGCGTGTCGGCCTGCTGGCAGGGCTGAAGGCCGACGTCATCGACAAGGTCCTGGCCGAGCGGATTACCTTCACCCCCGGCGGGGCCGAGCTTGTGGCGACGATGAAGGCGCATGGCGGCCACGCGGTTCTGGTTTCGGGCGGCTTCACCAATTTCGCGACGAAGGTGGCGGGCGATCTGGGATTCGACGAGAACCGCGCCAACACCCTGCTGATCGAGAAGGGCCGGCTGACGGGCCAGGTGGCCGAGCCGATCCTGGGCCGCGACGCCAAGGTGGCCGCGCTGCGCGAGATTTCCGCCCGGCTGGGCCTTGGGCTGGACGCGGTGATGGCGGTGGGTGACGGTGCGAACGATCTGGGGATGCTGCAGCTCGCCGGGGCAGGTGTGGCGCTGCACGCCAAGCCCTCGGTCGCGGCGCAATGCGACATCCGCGTCAATCACGGCGACCTAACGGCCCTGCTCTACATCCAGGGCTACGCGCGCGACGTGTTCGCGCACCCGGCCTGAGGGCGCTCAGGGGAAGCCTTCGGCGGGCCGGATGCAGCCCACCTCGATATCGCGACGGTTCACAAGCGGCGGGTTCAACCGCTTGCGCGTGGCCGGATGTCCGGCTTCGAGCACGCCCAGTTTCACCAGCAGCGCCGCGATCGCACATTCCGAGGCGCGGGTGGCGCCATCCTCGATCTTCAGCGCTATGCCCAGCTTCCGTTCGGGCAGGATGGCGGTGAACACCGCCTCGGCGCCGGTCTTGATCG
>JBAVQZ010000246.1:0-3117 GCA_049694515.1 Paracoccaceae bacterium
CCCCCGCACCGCCGCCCGGCGCGCCCGAGGGCGTGGTGCGCGTTTCCGAATCCGATCCCGACGGCTTCCTGCAGGACGTTCAGAACGGCCCGTTCCACCACATCCTGGCCGACGAGCCCGAGGCCTATGGCGGCGACAACCGGGGCATGTCGCCCTACGGGTTCCTGGCCGCCGGTCTGGGGGCCTGCACCTCGATGACGATCCGCATGTACGCCAATCGCAAGGGCTGGCCGCTGGACCATGTGCGGGTGGATGTCACCCATGACAAGGTTCACGCACAGGATGCCGCCCAGGGAAACGACCCCAAGATCGACCGCTTTACCCGCGAAATCACGCTGGAAGGCGATCTCGACGAGGATCAACGCAGACGCCTGATCGAGATAGCCGACAAATGCCCGGTGCATCAGACACTGACCCGCAGGTCGCAGGTGGAGACGCAGCTTGCCGGCGGGGGTCAGCACGGGTCGCAGGTGCATCGCGACGCGCCGGAGGTCAGCGCCCGGAGCAGTTGAATCCGGCGCAAGCGGCGCGGCACCGCCGCGTCACGCGTCCCGCACGAAGTGGGACAGCATCACGTAATCCTTCCGCGCGCCGCGCACCCGCCAGGTGGCCTGCCATTCGGGCCAGCGCGTGAAGTTGTACGATACCTCGTAAAGGTCCGGCCCGCAGGGATGCGCCGCTTCGGGCGCCAGCCCAGCGCCGATCGTATGAAATGGGCGGCCGTCGTCGAACAGCACCGCGATCCCCTCGGCCCGGTCGCGCCAAAGGTATCTCCGTGTCGCGGTCATGGGCGCCTGCCCTGGCAGATGCAGCACGCCCTCCTCGGCATAAGTCAGCCCCGCGCCATCCGGTGTGAACGTGACGCGCCCCGCGAATCGCGCGCACGTTCCGGCACGCGCATCTTCGATGTCCCGCGCCACGCGCCACGCGCCGATGAACGCCTGAAGTTCCGGCATCCCGCCTCCCTTGGCCTTGTCGCTCCTGTCCGGGACGTTTATGAGACGCGCGAACCCGCGAAACAACAAGGTCCGCCCATGATCCCCCGCTATTCCCGTCCCGACATGGTCGCCATCTGGTCGCCCGAGACGAAATTCCGCATCTGGTTCGAGATCGAGGCGCATGCCTGCGACGCGCAGGCCGCGCTCGGCGTGATCCCGAAGCAGAACGCCGAGGCCGTGTGGAAAGCGAAGGACGTGGAATTCGACGTGGCCCGCATCGACGAGATCGAGGCCGTGACCAAGCATGACGTGATCGCCTTCCTTACCCATCTGGCCGAGATCGTGGGCAGCGACGCGGCACGCTTCGTGCACCAGGGCATGACCAGTTCCGACGTGCTGGACACCTGCTTCAACGTACAGCTGGTGCGCGCCGCCGACATCCTGCTGGCCGACATGGACAAGCTGCTGTCCGCGCTGAAGCGCCGCGCGTTCGAACACAAGGACACCGTGCGCATCGGCCGGTCCCACGGCATTCACGCCGAGCCGACGACGATGGGCCTGACCTTTGCCCGCTTCTACGCCGAGATGGACCGCAATAAGCGCCGCCTTCAGGTGGCGCGCGACGAAGTGGCGACCGGCGCGATTTCGGGTGCGGTGGGCACCTTCGCCAATATCGACCCGTCAGTGGAGGAGCATGTTTGCAAGCAGATGGGCCTGACGCCAGAGCCGATCAGCACGCAGGTGATCCCGCGCGACCGCCACGCGGCGTTTTTCGCCGCGCTCGGCGTAGTGGCCAGCTCGATCGAGAACGTGGCCGTCGAGATCCGCCACATGCAGCGCACCGAGGTGCTGGAGGCCGAGGAGTTCTTCTCCAAGGGCCAGAAGGGCAGCTCGGCGATGCCGCACAAGCGCAACCCGGTGCTCAGCGAGAACCTTACCGGGCTGGCGCGGCTGGTGCGCATGGCGGTGATCCCGGCGATGGAGGACGTCGCGCTTTGGCATGAGCGCGACATCAGCCACTCCTCGGTCGAGCGCAACATCGGCCCCGACACCACGGTGACGCTGGATTTCGCGCTGGCGCGGTTGACGCAGGTGATCGACAAGCTGGTGATCTATCCGCAGCACATGCTGGACAACATGCACAAATTCCGCGGACTGGTGATGAGCCAACGCGTGCTGTTGGCGCTGACCCAGGCAGGCGTCAGCCGCGAAGATGCCTACCGCCTTGTCCAGCGCAACGCGATGAAGGTCTGGGAGGAGGGCAAGGACTTCAAGACCGAGCTTCTGGCCGACCCCGAGGTGACAGCCGCGCTGACGCCCGCGCAGATCGAGGAAAAGTTCGATCTGGGCTATCATACCAAGCATGTGGACACCATCTTCGCCCGTGTTTTCGGCGAAACCTGACCGGTCGGCATCGCCGCCGCCGAAGTGATTATGGGAAACGGCCGGACCGTGCTATCTTGGCGTGATTATCAGAGGGAGATCTGAAATGACGTTCAAGACTGTTTTCGCGGCGCTCATTCTGGCGCTGACCCCGGCCTTGGCCATGGCCGAATGCGGCTGGAAGCATCAGATCAACGCCAATCAATGCGCCGAGGGACAGACCTTCGATGCGGCCACCGGCACCTGCGTGGAACAGACTTCCAGCTAGGCCGCCCACCGGTCGGAACTTCCCAGCCGGCCCGGCTCTCCGGGTCGGCACTTCTTGCGGCATCATAAGTCTCGCGGCGAATTCCCGCCACGTGGTATCCTTCCCTTAACCATCTCCTGACAGTCTGACGATGACCGGACAGGAGAGTCCCCGTGACGATAACCGAGTTCCCGGCGCCCGAGGCCGACGCATTGAGCGGCGGCACGGCGCCCGCCGCGCCGATGAGCCGCCGGCGAAAGGCCGCGATCATCGTGCGCCTGCTTCTCAGCGAAGGCGCAAGCCTTCCGCTCGGCAATCTTCCCGAACCAATGCAGAAGACCCTGACCGCCGAGATCGGCGCGATGCGTTATGTCGACGGCGACACCCTGAGAGAGGTCGTCGACGAATTCGTGTCAGAGCTCGACAGGGTGGGCCTGACCTTTCCCGGTGGCCTCGAAGGCGCGTTGAGCCTTCTGGACGGGCATATCAGCGCGGACGCCGCAGCCACGTTGCGCGTCGCCGCCACCGGCGGGCGGCCCGACCCCTGGC
>JBAVQZ010000247.1:0-8640 GCA_049694515.1 Paracoccaceae bacterium
CGCTCTCCTCGTCCCGCTCAGAGCTGTTCGATTTCGAATACCGAGGCGCCGGGCGTCATTTCGTTGATCACCAGCGAGGCGACTGCCGGGTCGATCTGTTCCGGTGCGAAAAGCCCGCATTGCCGCAGTGCGCGCTTCGTGTCGACACGCTGTCCAAGGTAATCCAGCAGAACCCGGGAGGCGGCCGGTTTGCGGCCACGCTTGAGCGAGCCACCGGTCTGAACCCCCAGAAGGTAGTGGATGCCCGAATGATAGGAGGGGTAGAGGTTCATATGCGTGATCGAACTGGCAAGGATGCTCTCGTATTCGACCACATTGATCCGCTCGCCGAGGTAGAAGGCCAGCCCCTCGTATTTGTTGACCTCCGCGGCGGTGCGCGTGCCGGTGGCAAACCGTTCGATGTTCTACCATACATATTGGCCATCGCGCCGGGACAACCGGGCAAAGGACCGGATGATGAGGCCCGGATTGCTGAAGGAATAGAAATAGCGGAAATAGGCGCCGCAATAACGGTCAAGCGACGCCGAGCTCTGCGACAGCCGCTTCAGAGTCGGTCCGAAGATTGCGATCTCGGCACCGGCGTTCGGCGTTCGACGGAGCGAGATCAACTCGGAAAAGCGGGCGGGCTCCATCAGAAACTCGCCCTCGGTCACACCGAAAAAGTCGCAGATCCTGCGCATGTTGTGCCGCGACGGACGCACGCTTCCGGCGAGATACCTGTTGAACTGTTGCCGGTTTATGCCGATCCGGCGGCAGACATCTGCGATCGACGGAAAAAGGCTGCACGCGTAGCCGAGATTCTCGGGGAGGGGATCATCAATCATGATCTGACGCTAACTGACGCACTTTGCAAGTCAAGTTGCGAATGAGCGCGCAATGGTGACGCACCGACCGAATGTGTCAGGCTCTCGTCGAAACAGTACAGGGGTGCGAAGCAGATGGACCAGCAGACGCCAGCGACGCGCGACATCATCGAACAGCGGCATGTCGAGATCCCGATGCCAGATGGCTGCATCCTTGCCGCGCGTATCTGGCGGCCGGCGGACGGCCGGCCGGTGCCGGCGATCTTCGAATACCTGCCCTATCGCAAGGGCGATTCCACGCTGGCCCGGGACGTGATGCGCGCGCCCTATTTCGCCGAGAGCGGCTATTGCTACGTGCGCGTCGATCTGCGCGGCACCGGCGAGTCCGAAGGGGTAATGGTCGACGAATACACCGCGCAGGAACTTCAGGACGGCTGCGAGGTGATTGCCTGGATCGCCGCCCAGGACTGGTGCGACGGCAATGTCGGCATGGTCGGCATCTCCTGGGGCGGTTTCAACGGGCTTCAGGTCGCTGCGCTGCAGCCGCCGGCGCTTAAAGCGGTGGTCACGCTGTGCTCCACCGACGACCGCTATGCCGACGACGTGCATTACATGGGCGGCACGATGGTCATCGACCAGATCTCGTGGGCGTCGCACATGTTCGCCATCAACACGCTGCCCCCCGATCCGGATCTGGTGGGCGAGACCTGGCGCGACATGTGGATGGAGCGGCTGACCGGTTCCGGCCTTTGGCTGAAGAACTGGCTTGAGCATCAGACGCGCGATGATTTCTGGAAGCACGGCTCGGTCTGCGAGGACATCAGCCGCATTCAGGTGCCCGTCTATGCGATCAGCGGCTGGGCCGACGGTTATTGCCGCACGGTGTTCCGCCTGATGGAAACGCTTCAAGGTCCCAAGAAGGGGCTCGTAGGCCCCTGGGCGCACAAATATCCCCATGCCGGCAAGCCCGGCCCCGCCATCGGCTGGCACGCCGAGGAACTGCGCTGGTGGGATCAATGGTTGAAGGGCCGCGAGACCGGAATCATGGATGAGCCGCAGCTGCGTCTCTACATGCAGGACCACGCCGCGCCGGCGAGCTACTACGAACATCGCGACGGCCGCTGGATCGAGGAGCCGTCCTGGCCTTCGCCCAACGTCAGCCGCACGCCGTTACGGCTGGGGGCCGACGGCACGCTGGTCCCCGAGGGGGACGATGAGCCCGCGCAGGGCAGGCTGACGATCCGCTCGCCCATGGGCGTCGGGATCGCCGGCGGCAAGTGGTGCTCCTACGCCAAGCCGGGCGATCAGCCGGTGGATCAGCGGCGCGACGATGCGGGCAGCCTCGTGTTCGAAACGGCACCGCTTGCCGACCCGCTGGAGATCGCCGGAGATGCGGTACTGGAGATGACCTTCGCCGTGGACAGACCGGTGGCGCAGGTGGCCGTGCGGCTCGTCGACGTGGCCCCCGACGGCGCGGCCACGCGGGTCAGCTATGGCCTGCTGAACCTGACCCATCGCGACAGTCACGAAACGCCCGAAGAACTGATCGCGGGAAAAACCTACACCGCCCGTGTGCCCTTCAAGCATGTCGCGCAGACCTTCCGCGCCGGCCACCGGCTGCGGCTGGCCGTTTCGACCAGCTATTTTCCGGTAGGCTGGCCCTCCCCCGAACCGGTGACGCTGACGCTGGACACCGCGGCCACGCGGCTGATCCTGCCGGTCCGCGGCCCCGACAGCGGCCCCGCCCCGCGCGATCTGGGCACACCGATGGACATCGCGCCGATGCAGGCCGAAACGCTGCGGCCCGCACACGCCGATTGGACGGTGACGGAAAACCTTGCCACCGGCGCGGTGCAGATAGAGATCTCCGATGACGGCGGCAGCTTCCGCATCGCCGACAGCGGAATGACATTCGGCGGCGCCACCGTCGAGACCTACGGCTTCGACGAAGGGGACTGGGGCTCGTTCCATGCGCGGATCGTGTCGGACTATGCCTTGTCGCGCGACGATTGGTCGATCACCACCCTGACCGAAACGGATTTCAGCGCGACACCCACCCATTTCCGCATCAGGGCGCGGCTCATCGCGCATGAGGGCGACCATCTTGCACATCAGAGGACATGGGATTGCGAGATCCCGCGCGAGAAGGCGTGATCCTTCGCAACTTGACGCAATAACCGCGAAGCCCTGCGACCAATGCGAACTTGCGCTGACGCCGGGCGACGCATCATCATGAGGCTCGGTCAAATTTCGGGACCGAATCCTCCAATCAGAGCCGGCAGACAACGCCGTACAGGGAGACGACATAATGACCGACAAAGCAAATTTTGATTTCCCGGCCCTCGGGCGCCGGAGTTTCCTCAAGGGGGCCGCCGCGACGACGCTGGCGGCCACCACCATGCCGCTGGGCTCGCGCATCTGGGCGCAGTCGGGCAAGGTCCTGCGCGTCAGTTCTTACGCCGACATCGACGCGCTGGACCCGGGTTTTTATCAGAACGGTTACAACGTCGACGTGATGAACTGCGTCTATTCCAAGCTGATCCGCTACAAGCCCGGCCGCGAATGGGACTGGGAACTGGAGGCCGCGGAAGAGATCGAACAGGTCGACAACACGCACATCCGGTTCAAGCTGAAACCGGGAATCGTGTTCACCGGCGGCTATGGCGAGATGACCGCCGAGGACGTGAAGTTCTCGTTCGAGCGTGTGATCGAGCATGACAGCCCGGTCAAAAGCGACTGGGGGCCGCTGGACCGGGTGGACGTGACCGGCAAGTATGAAGGCGTCATAGTTCTGAAAGAGCCGTTCCAGCCGCTCTGGACCATCACGCTGCCCTACGGCACCGGTCATATCGTATCCAAGAAGGCGGTCATGGAAGCCACCGGCGACGGCGGCAATTTCGGGATGCAGCCGCCGGCCTATTCCGGGCCCTACATCCTCGAGGAATGGAAGCCGAACCAGTATGTGCACCTCGTGCGCAATCCCCAGTGGACCGGCGAGGCGCCGGGCTTCGACGAGATCCGCATCCTGCCGATGGACGACACCAAGACGGCGGAACGCGCATACGAGGCCGGCGATCTGGACTATACCGAGATCACGCTGTCCTCGCTCGCCCAGTATCGCAACCGCCCGCCGAAAAACACGGTGATCGAGGAATATCCCTCGCTCTACTATGTCTGGCTGGGCATGAACCTGGACAATCCGGCGCTGTCCGACATCAACCTGCGCAAGGCGATCCAGTACGCGATCAACACCGATCAGATCATCGACGCCGCCTATTTCGGCGAGGCACAGCCCGCCACGGGCATGATCGCGCCGGGTCTGCCCGGTCATCGCGAGAAGGCGTTGGTCCCGAAGGACGGCGATCTGGACAAGGCGCGCGAATTCCTCGCAGCCGCCGGCGGCCCGCCGTCCGAACCGCTGACCATCGACGCGCTGAACGCCACGGTCTGGAAAACCATGGCCGAGGTGATCCAGGCGCAGCTTGCCCAGATCGGCATACCGACCCAGATCAACGTGCAGGATTCCGGCTCGTTCTGGACGATCGGCATGGAAAGCGAGGGCGACCGCTGGAAGGACATGCAGCTGGTGCTCAATCGCTTCTCGATGCTGCCGGACCCGTATTACGCGACCAGCTGGTTCGTCACCGACCAGGTGGGCATCTGGAACTGGGAACGATTCTCGAACCCCGAGTTCGACAAGTTGCACCAGGAAGCCCTCAGCGAAACGGACCCGGAAAAGCGCGCCGCGATGTATCGCAAGATGCAGGACCTGATGGAAGAAACCGGCGCCTACAAGTTCATCACCCATGAAGGCACGCCGGTGATGTATCGCGAAGGGCTTCAACCGGCCCTGCGGCCGGACGGTCGGCCGCTCTTCATTGATTTCGCCGGCGACGTCTGAACCGGAAGGGGACCGCGAGAGTGCTGTTTTACACCGCGCAACGGCTGGTTCTGTCGGTCGTGATCATCATGGTCGCGGTCTCCATCCTCACACTGATGATGCATGTGGTGCCGGGCGATCCGGCCGTCATGATCCTGGGCCCCAGGGCGACGCCCGAACTGATCGAGAAGACACGGGTGGCGATGGGCCTGGACCGGTCGCTCCCCGTACAACTCATGACCTTTTTCGGCAACATACTGCGCGGCGATCTGGGAGTAGACGTGTTCACCGGCCGCTCGGTGTCGCGCATCGTGTTCGAACAGCTTCCCGATACGCTGATCCTGATCTCGGTCTCGATCCTGTGGTCCGCCGCGCTGGGAATCGTGCTGGGCAGTTATTCGGCGATGCGCCGCAACACCTGGCTCGATACGCTCACCGGGATATTCTCGGTCGGCACGATCTCCATCCCCGCTTTCGTGATGTCGCTTTATGCGGTTTTGATCTTCGCCGTCTGGCTGGGCTGGCTGCCCGCCATCGGCGCGGGCGAGGGATTCTCGGGCACGGTAGAGCATCTGATCCTGCCCGCCTTCGCCATCGGCGTATCCTGGGTGGGCTATGTGGCGCGGATCGTGCGCGCCTCGATGCTGGAGGTCATGGGCGAGCCGCATGTGCGCATGGCACGCGCGTTCGGCCTTCCCCGGCAACGGATCATCCGCTCGCATATCCTGAAGATCGCGGTGCTGCCCGCCGTGACGCTGATCGGCACGGGCGTGGCGCATCTGTTTTCCGCCGCGGTCTTCGTCGAGGTGATCTTCGCGCGTCCGGGCATCGGGGCGTTGATCGTGCAGGCCGTGAACGAGCGGAACTATCCCATCGTGCTGGGCGCGGTGCTGGTCACAACGGGGATCATCGTGCTGGCCACGCTGATCTCGGACCTGGTCATCGCGTGGCTCGACCCGCGCCAGCGCGAGGATTTCTGACATGACCGACGCCACCACCGGAGGCATTTTGCCCGAACCCTCGTTGCTGGCCCGAACCTTGCGTGCGCTTTCCGGCAACCGCACCGGTGTGATCGGCTTGATTCTCGTGGCGCTGATCGTCTCGTCGGCGATACTTGCCCCCTGGATCGTTCCCTACGACCCGTCGGCCATCATGGTCGGGCCGCGCATGGCGCCGCCCTCGGCAGACCACTGGCTGGGCACCGATACGCTGGGGCGCGACCTGTTGAGCCGGGTCATCGCAGGCGGGCGGATCGCCATGATGGTGGCTGCGGCCGCGCTCTCGGCGGCACTGACCGGGGGCCTTTCGCTCGGCCTGATCGCGGGGTTGGGGCCGCGCTGGCTGGACAACATCCTGCTGCTTTTCTTCGACGCGCTGCGCTCCTTCCCGATCATCGTCTTCGGCCTTGCCGTCGTGACGATCATCGGGCCCAGCCTGTTCACCGTGATCCTTGTGGTCGCCATCACCTCGGTGCCGATCTACGCCCGGATCGTCCGCACCCAGACGATGGCGCTGAGGAACGCCGAGTTTATCCTGGCAGAACGCGCGATGGGCGCGAGCATGTTCCGCATTCTCGCCGTTCACGTGCTGCCCAATGTCCTGGGGCCGCTCCTGATCCTCGCCAGCATGGACGTGCCGCTGGTCATCGCGACCGAGGCCGGGCTGAGCTTTCTGGGCATGGGGGTGCGTCCGCCGACGCCCTCGTGGGGGGTGATCCTGAACGACGGCTATAACTTCATCCGCAACTCGCCCTGGCCGGTGATCGGCGGCTCTGTTCCGATCGTTCTGGTGACGCTGGGCTTCACCTTCATGGGCGAAGCGTTGCGGGACATCTTCGATCCCAAGCTGAGAAAGGCGGGCTGATGGCGGAATCCGCTGACAGGGCCGGAGGCGAAACGCTCGTCTCCATCGACCGGTTGTCGGTCGATTTCGACACGCCCCGGGGGGCGGTCCATGCCCTGCGCGACATCAACCTCGAAGTGAAGAGCGGCCGGGTGCTGGGGCTGGTGGGCGAATCCGGCTGCGGCAAGTCCACGCTGGCCTATGCTTTGATCGGCCTCCTGGCCGAAAACGCCCGCATCGCGGAGGGCGCGATCCAGATGGGCGAACAGGATCTGGCGCGGCTCGGCCCCGAGGACTGGCGCCGCCTGCGCGGGCAGCGCATTGCCATGATTTTCCAGGATCCGATGACCGCGCTGAACCCGGTGACGACGGTCGGTCAGCAAATGATCGACATCCAGTTTCGTGAGCAGATTTCGGACTCGGAAAAGCGAGCCCGGGCCGTGGACTTCCTGGAACAGGTGCAGATGCCCGATGCCGCCTCCAAGCTCGACGTCTATCCGCATCAGCTTTCGGGGGGAATGCGCCAGCGGGTCTGCATCGCCATGGCGTTGCTGACCCAGCCCGACCTGCTGATCGCGGATGAGCCGACAACCGCGCTGGACGCAACGCTGGAGATGCAGATCGTCGATCTGCTGCGCGGGCTCCAACGGAAATTCGGCTGCTCGGTGCTGTTCGTTTCCCACCATCTGGGAACGGTGGCCGAGCTTTGCGACGACGTGGCGGTGATGTATGCCGGCGAAGTGGTCGAGACCGGCTCGGCCCGTCAGGTGTTCCACGACCCGCAGCATCCCTATACGCAGGCGCTGTTCGAATGCGATCCCGCGCAAATCAAGACGGCCACGCGTCACTTGCCGACAATCCCCGGCACCGTGCCCGACCTGCGCCAGGTGCCGGCGGGCTGCGTCTTCCGCGCGCGCTGTCCTCGGGCGTGGGACCGTTGCGCCAAGGAGCATCCACCCTTCTACGACGATGCGCCGGGTCACCGCGCGCGCTGCCATTTGCTGGATCGACCGGAGGGCGCGGCATGAGCCTTCTGGAGGTGAACGATCTTACGGTCCGCTATCGCCGCATGGGGCGGCTGCGCGCTGCCATCCGTCGGGAACCGGCGGAGTTCGACGCGGTGGTGGGGGTCTCCTTCTCGATCGAGGCAGGGCAAACCCTGGGGCTGGTGGGTGAAAGCGGCTCGGGCAAGTCCACCATCGCCCGCACGCTGATCGGGCTGAAGGCAGCGCAGTCCGGCAGCATCCGGTTCGACGGGACCGAGATCAGCGAAGCCGGGGCGCAGGACTGGGCGCGGATCCGGCGCGAGATGTCGATGATGTGGCAGGACCCGGTGGGCTCGCTCTCGCCCCGGCTGACGGTCAAGTCCCTGGTCACCGAGCCACTGCGCATCCACGGCCAGAGGGGCGGCATGGACGAGGCCGAGCGCCTGCTGGGCCAGGTCGGTCTGACACCGGAATTCGCCAACAGCTATCCGCATCAGCTTTCGGGCGGTCAGGCGCGCCGGGTGGGCGTGGCAAGGGCACTGGCGACCGACCAAAAGCTGCTGATCGCCGACGAGCCGACGGCGGGTCTGGACATGTCGGTTCAGGGCGAGGTGTTGAACCTGCTGAACGAGGTGCAGGAGCGCACCGGCGTCGCGATCCTGGTGATCACCCACAACCTGAACCTGGTCCGTCACATTACCGACAGCATGGCGATAATGTATCTGGGCCGTTTCGTGGAACAGGGACCGACTGAGGCCGTTTTCGATCATCCGCGCCACCCATACACCGAGGCGCTGCTGTCCGCGAACCCCGAGCCCGACCCGGACGCCCGGGAGAAGCGCGTGAAACTGCGCGGCGAAGTGCCCAGCCCGGTCAATCGGCCCGCGGGTTGCGATTTCCATCCGCGCTGTCCCCACGCGCGACCGGACTGTGCAGAGATCGACCCCGAATGGCAGAAGGTGGACGCTCGCGGCTTCAGCTGCCGCTATCCTTTGTGACCGGGAATACCGTGTGGCGCGCGCCCCACATCGGGTCGAAAAGGCGCTGGTACGGTCCGGGCTGTCAATCGTCAGATGATTTGGAACAGGGCGGCCTGATCGGTAGCGAAGGATCTGGCTGGTTGCGGTTT
>JBAVQZ010000248.1:0-4663 GCA_049694515.1 Paracoccaceae bacterium
GGCCTCTGTCGCGGCGCTTCTGGCCGTGGCTTTCCTGGCGATCTGGCTGTCCGGGCTGCGCGAGGCCGAGGCCACGCGCCCGGCCGGAACCGCGTAGGAGAAGCGCGATGGACGACACGCTGAAATCCCTTCTGGTGATGGCGCGCGACACCGTCACCGACCCGAAGGAGGGCGCCCGCCGGGTTCTGTCGCTGCCGCTCCCGCGCGAGGCGCTGTGGCAGGCGTTGGCCTTGGTCGTGATCATCAGCCTGTTGCTGACGCATCTGACGGACCGCCTGATGCCGTCGCCCACCGATCCGCTGATGCCCGCCTTTCGCGACATGCCGCTGCTTACGGTGGCGATCCTGGGCGGGCTGACCGTGCTGATGGTGGTCGCGATCGACCGGGTGGGCCGCCTGATGGGCGGCACCGGCAATTTCGAGGGGGCGCTCAGGATCACAATCTGGCTGCAGTTCGTCATGTTGCTGGTGCAGGCGGTCCAGGTGTTCTTCATGGTGGTTTTTCCGCCGATCGCTGTCCTTCTTGGGCCGCTGGCCTTCGGCCTGTCGCTTTGGCTGCTGACCAATTTCATCGCCGTGCTGCATGGATTCGAGAAGCTGCTGCCAGTGTTCCTGATGATCCTGGTGACCGCGCTGGCGCTGGGCTTCGCGCTGTTTTTCATCCTGACCCTGGCGGGCGTCCACCTGCCGACGGAGCTTACCAATGTATGACATCGCTGCCATTCGCCGCGACTTCCCTATCCTCTCGCGCGAGGTGAACGGCAAGCCGCTGGTCTATCTCGACAACGGCGCCTCGGCGCAGAAGCCGCTGGTGGTGATAGACGCGATCACTCAGGCTTATTCGATGGAATACGCCAATGTGCATCGCGGGCTTCACTACCTGTCGAACCTCGCCACCGAGAAATACGAGGCGGTGCGCGGTACGATCGCGCGCTTTCTTGGCGCGAAAGACGAGGAAGAAATCGTCTTCACCACCGGCACCACCGAAGGGATCAACCTTGTCGCCTATGGCTGGGCGATGCCGCGGATGCAGGCGGGCGACGAGATCGTGCTGAGCGTGATGGAGCATCACGCCAATATCGTGCCGTGGCATTTCCTGCGCGAACGCCAGGGGGTCAAGCTGCAATGGGTGGACGTGGACGCCAACGGCGATCTCGATCCGCAAAAGGTGATAGACGCGATCGGCCCGCGCACCAAGCTGGTGGCGCTCACCCACATGTCCAACGTGCTGGGCACCGTTGTGGACGTGAAACCGATCGTCGAGGCCGCGCACGCCAGGGGCGTGCCGGTGCTGCTCGACGGTTCCCAGGCTGCCGTCCATCGTCCAGTGAATGTCGACGAAATCGGCGCCGATTTCTACGCGATCACCGGGCACAAGCTCTATGGCCCCTCCAGCTCGGGCGCGATCCATGTCCGCAAGGAACGTCTGGCCGAGATGCGCCCCTTCATGGGCGGCGGCGACATGATCCGCGAGGTTCACAAGGACAGCGTGACCTATAACGACCCCCCGATGAAGTTCGAGGCCGGAACGCCTGGCATCGTCCAGCAGATCGGGCTGGGCGTGGCGCTGGACTACATGATGAATATCGGCATGACCGAGATTGCCGCGCACGAGGCCGACCTGACCGCCTATGCGCGCGACCGCCTGGACGGGCTCAACTGGCTGAACGTGCAGGGGAAGTCGGCCTCCAAGGGGGCGATTTTTTCCTTCACGCTGCAGGGGCCGGCCCACGCCCATGACATATCGACGGTGCTTGACAAGAAGGGCGTCGCCGTGCGGGCCGGCCATCACTGCGCCGGGCCGCTGATGGACCATCTGGGCGTGACCGCCACCTGCCGCGCCTCCTTCGGCCTCTACAACACGCGACAAGAGGTCGATGTGCTGGTCGATGCCCTGGAACTGTGCCACGACCTCTTCGCCTGATGCCGCAAAACGACAAATTCATGTCGCTTTCTGTTCATCCGTCCCGAACCCTGCTAGACATGTCAACATCGCTGACATGAAGAGGGATACGGGCATGAGCGTTCTGACGCAGGCAGACGAGATTTCGGAAATCGCTTTCGGTTTCATGGGGTCTAAGGCGCTGTTCGCGGCCTTGCACAACAAGGTGTTCACCCATCTGGCCGGCACGGCGCTGAGCGCGTCGGAGCTTGCCGAAAGGACGGCGCTTGACCCGGACCGCGCCGAAACCCTGCTGACGGCGCTGGCCGGGCTTGGCCTGCTCACGGTCGAGAACGGGCTCTTCTCCAATTCCCCGGCGGCCGAGGCGTTTCTGGTCAAAGGCGCGAAATACGATTTCGGCGATTACCTGCGGCTCCAGGTGGGGCAGCAGATGTACGGCCTGCTGGATCAGATCGACGCCGCGCTGGAAAATCGCCTGCCGGAAGGAGCCACTGCTTCTTATGCCGAATGGTTCGCGGATCCGGCGGAAGCGAAGCTTTATTCCGAGAGCCAGCATTCGGGCTCGCTCGGCCCGGCCCGGCAACTTGCCAAGAGCATCGACCTGAGCGATGCGCGACAGCTTCTGGATGTCGGCGGCGGCACCGGCGCGATGGCGATAACGCTGTGCAAGGCGTTTCCCGATATGTCCGCCACCATCGTCGAATTCCCCAATGTCGCGGCGTTGGGGCGCGAGTACGTGGCGCGCGCGGGGCTGAGCGACCGGATCCGCTATGTCGAGGGGAACGCACTGGAAACCGACTGGCCAACGGGGCAGGACGCGATCTTGATGTCCTACCTGTTTTCCGGCGTGCCGGGCGAGACCCATGACGGGCTGATCCGCCGTGCCTTCGAGCATCTGGTGCCCGGCGGGCGGCTGCTGGTCCACGATTTCATCGTCCATGCCGATCGGACCGGGCCGAAACTGGCCGCGCTCTGGCAGCTTCAGCACACGGCCTTCACGCCCGAGGCGCGCTCGCTGGACGCGGACTGGCTGTGCGGCGCGCTCGAAACCGCGGGTTTCGGGGGCGTCGAGGTAGGCACGATGATCCCCGAGATGACAATGCTGGCGCAGGGCGTGAAGCCGGCTTGAACCAGGGACCAAAAGGGTTTGCAGCCCGAAATGCTTTCGCCTATACGGTCACGCAAAGGCACCCGTAGCTCAGCTGGATAGAGCGCTGCCCTCCGAAGGCAGAGGCCATAGGTTCGAATCCTATCGGGTGCGCCACTTGAAAGCCCCATATCTACAGCGAGTTACCCCATTGGGGGTTGATCCGAAAGACTCCCGAAACTTCCTTGTCACGCGCTGGAAGCGGAACGGTGAGGGGCGGGCGCAGGTGCGCCACTGAAGAGAAATTCGGGCTTTTTTCGTCCCGGCCCCGGCGTCACGCGGCGGAAAGCAGTGTATCGAACGCGGCGCGGCGCGCGGAGTCGACCGGGGTCGGGCGGCGCGTATGCCGGTCGACATAGACATGGACAAAGAACCCCTCGGCCGAGGCGCTATTGTCGTCGTTTCGGAACAGCCCCACTTCGAAGCGCACCGAAGACGTGCCGATTTTCGCAATGCGCAGACCCGCGTGGACCAGGTCGGGGAAGCCCATCTCGGCGTGGTACTTGCATCCGGTCTCGACCACGAGGCCATAGGTCTGGCTGGTCGCCGGATCAAGCAGTCCTTGCTCGATCAGCCAGCCGTTCACCGCCGTATCGAACAGCGAGTAATGCACCACGTTGTTCATGTGGCCATAGACGTCATTGTCCAGCCAGCGTGTCGTGATATGCCGGAACACCCGATAGTCTGCGCGGGTCGATGGTGCGTCGGACATCACCACGCCGCCCGATAGATCGCCAGCGCATCCGCCTCGGACAACTCGCGCGGGTTGTTGACCAGAAGGCGGGTCTGCAGCATCGCGTCGCGGGCCATCTTCTGCAGCGCGGTGTCGGGAATGTCCACGTCCCGCAGGCGCGTCTGCATGCCAAGCCTTTTGGACAAGTCCGCCAGGGCGTCGATGAAGGCCGCGCAGCGGGCCTGTCCGCCTTCGACCTCGGCCAATTGCGGGAACGCGTCGGCGGCGATCTCGGCGTAGGCCGCATATGCGGTCGGTGCGTTGAAGCGCAGCACATGCGGCAGCACCAGCGCGTTCGACAATCCGTGCGGCACGTGGAATGTCCCGCCGATCGGGTAGGCCAGCGCATGAACGGCGGCGACCGGGGAATTCGCGAAGGCCTGTCCGGCCAGCATCGAGCCCAGCAGCATCGCGCCGCGCGCCTCGACGTTGCCGGGCTCCGCCACGACCGTCTCGATATTGGCCCCGAGCAGGCGCAGCGCCTCGCGGGCCAGCATCCGGCTCAGCGGGTTGTTGTTGGCATTGGCCGAGGCATAAGCCTCGATCGCGTGCACCATGGCGTCCACCCCGGTGGCCGCGGTGATCGGCGCGGGCAATCCCAGCGTCAGATCGGCGTCCAGAACGGCGATGTCGGGCAGGATGATCGGGCTCGAGACGCCGCGCTTCTCCTCCGCGCCCACGGTGATGATCGACACCGGGGTGACCTCGCTTCCGGTGCCCGCCGTCGTCGGGACCAGGACCAGCGGCAAGCGCGGACCCTTGGCCTGCGCCACGCCCCAGGCGGCGTCGAGATCCTCGCCGGAACCAAGCAGCAGAGCCGAGATTTTGGCCACGTCCAGCGACGAACCGCCGCCGAAGCCCGTCACGCCGCTCACCCCGGC
>JBAVQZ010000249.1:0-16523 GCA_049694515.1 Paracoccaceae bacterium
GACCGCAGACGCCGCGCGGCAGTTGCGCGACCGTTCGGCGCGGCTGACGCCCGTGCTCCTGACCCGCGACATCGACCGCAAGCGCGACGAATTGGGGCAACTGTCGTCCCGTCTGTGCCGCGCCGGACAGGTGCAGACACAGGGTTGGCGCCGCCAGCTGGACGCGCTGGAGCGGATGCGCCAGACGCTCGGCTACACCGAAACGCTGAAGCGCGGCTACGCGGTGGTGCGATCGGGCGAGGCGGTGATCACAACGAAAGCCGCCGCCGAGACTGCCACGGCGCTGGAGATCGAGTTCCAGGACGGCCGTTTCGCGCTGGGTGGACGGCCCTCCCGGAAATCCGGCGGCAAGGATGACCCGCCGCAGCAGGGCAGTCTTTTCTGAACACACTTCTCGGCCTGAATGCTGGCGCCAGCGGCATGGGTCCTTCGGCCCAGCATCTCCACCGAGCTCCGGATTCCATAGACTGGATTCAAGATCCATGGGTTAAGACCACCACCGCTTTCCGAATGAGGTCGAAATCTGTCGGAAGCCGATGTGAAGACGGAGATGGACAAAACGTGAGACAAACGCGCGGTTCGACCGCAGCGGAGGCGAAGTTCGACCCGCTGGCAAACATGCCGGTGGCGAAGATCTCTGGCCCGTCAGGCAGGCCGATGGCGGATGCCGTGAACATTTCGTTTCACCCTCCGGGACCGCGCACGCGAAATGCCCGGCTGGCAGGCAAGGGCCAGAGAGACCAGGATTTCCGAACGAATGGATCGGTTATTTCCTTGGCGCGTAAACCTTAGAATGGGCAAGCCAGTCCGCAGGTCGCATCAGCGACGCGCGGGAAGCCCATTTCGATTGGCAAAACGGCGCCTTCAAGCTGTGAGAACACCTCTCTGAATGATCGCAGTCTCTCGTCTGCGCCCCCATTCCTGCCATCCGATTACTGACGTATCGCGGCGCAAACCCCATTGAAAACACGACGATTTTGCGTTCCACAGCATCTCGCTGGCCTTGCGCCGCCTGGCTCATGAGAACCGGAAAACAAGGCGTCATGGAGTGTTCGCGGATTGGTCTTCGTTTGGGTTCGGGCTCACGGTGCGCTCGCCTGATGAGCCTCGCGCCGAGAATCTCCAGGGTTCATTCCGCTGCAATCGCGGAACCGGCATCGGTTTCCACCCTCATTGGCGACCACGTCAGATCAGCATCATAGCGCCAGGCCAGCTTGCCATTCTCATCCATGGCAATCAGGTGCAGCCAGCCATTGTCGAAGAGTTTCTTCACCTCGGAGTGGCGTTTCAGGATATCCGTCATGGCTTCACGCGGAGCTTCAATTATCACCGAAAGACGCAGCGGATCATGCTGGAAGCCGTTGCCGTCGTGGACCGACTGCCATGGCAGGCCCGGCCGCAGCGCGCCGCCATTGCCCTCGAGCACGCCGATGCCGCCCGTGACATTGTGCAAAAGCTTGCTTCCACCGCCGAAGAGGCCGGGCGCCACGGTTGAACCGTAGTATTGCAGGCTGATCCAGCTTGCGACCACCACCGGGGCGGTCATGATTAGCTCGAGCACGCCAAAGCCCTTGTCCATCCGCCAGTCGTAGTTGTGCAGGAAGGATTGCCCGGCCAGCGCGGTCCCGTCCGTCCGCCCACGCGGTGCGGCGATGAAGACCCGGCACCCCGCAAGCCCCCATTCGGGCCGCAATTCGGACCAATCTGCAGCGCGGCGAAAGATGTCCGTCTCGATCTTCGACCGGGGAAGGCGGCCCGCGCGTTCCGTCCGCGCCAAACGCCCGGCCCCGGCCAGCCATTGCCGAAGCCTTTCGATGTCCGCTGTCCAGGGGCCCGCCGGGTGATCCTGATCGTAAAGCGTGACGGTATCCGTGGTGGTGTCGTGCAGCGCGGGCAGGAACAGCGTATCGGTCGGAATGTCGATACCCTCGCCCCGCAGCGCATCGCGCACGGCGGTGTCGTTCAGAAGACCGGCGAGAAGCCGGGCGTTCACGTCACCGGCATGGCCGCCGCAGGCCCCGCAATGAAGCCCGCTTTCATGCGGGTTGTTGGTAACATTCGCGCCATGGCCGGCCAGCATCACGATGCGCGCGAAGTTCCCGGTCAGCGACATCGCCCCGAGCACACCTTTCGCGATGGCGGCACGCGCCTGCAGATCGAGAGCCGGATCAAGCTGTGGGGCCGGTTCCGCCGTCTGCGATTTTTGGCCAAGCGCCAGGGCATCGCGTACCAGCTTGCCAGCATAGATCGGTCCGGTCGCCTCGACAAAGGCGAAGGAGGACACCGCCGCCAGCTTGAACCGTCCCCATGCGCGCTTTGCCCTTGCCGAATAGCGGCGGTCCAGATCGGCCTGCTCGGGTTCGACGGCGCGCGACCTCATGCCGGCCTTAAACAAGACCGGGCCGCGCGTTTCGGAAACATCCGACCCCGCGGGCGTGTGCGTGGTGGCCAGACCGAAGAACCCGGCAAAGCCGATGGTCTCGATCCCGGCATCCTGCGTTTCCAGCGCCCGGCGATAGACTTCGGAGCGGACGTCGATGCAAAAGGCGGCTTGCAGGGCGGGGCGGCCCGCGTTCTTGCGTGGCGTACCCTCGGCCAGCACCCTTGCCAATTCGCGCTGTTGCGCCCGTTCGGCAGCGTCCTGCAGCACGGCATCGATGACGATATCCACGGACGGCGTCAGCGGCGTCGCATGCCGGGACACCACGTCCATCCAACGCTCGGCCAGCTGATCGCGGTAGAGTTCGAACAGCGCCTCTTCAAAGACGATCCGGATGGTCAACAGCTCTGCCGCGGTGTTGTCGTTGTCCCCGTCCAATTCGGCCTGCCAAAGCAGATAGCGCCCGTATTGCGCCCAACCGCCAAGAGTGATCAGAAGCCGGTGGAACGCGGTGCCGGCGGCCTCGGTCGTGATACCAAGGGTCTCGGCCGCCCGGCCCATCGCGCGCCAGGGCGACCGCGAGGTCGCCGCGACAAAGGCGCCGAAGCCATCCAAACCGTGAATTTCGGGTGTCAGGTCGCGCGACGCGAACTCGCGCCAGGCGCTGTACGCCCCGCCCGACCGATAGGGTTGCCACAACGCCTGACCTTCGTCGAAATGGCTTCCGGCCCATGCGCCGATGCGTTCGGCGATCAGGCCCGGCCAGTCGATTCCCGAAACCTCTGCCGCCAGGTCGGCAACCGTTGGCAGGGCCTCGGGCGGCGACGCCTCGGTCGTCAGCGCGGTTTTCACATCGTCGAGTGTCGGCCGGTCGAAGGTTCCCGCGACGGCGGCCAGCGCGTCGCGCAGGTCCTCTTCCAGGATCTCTCCGGCGTCGATTTTCCGTGCCCACATGGACCGCTCTGGCGTGATCCGGGCTCCCGCCACCCGCGCGAGGCGCGCAGCGGCGACAGCCAGCGGCTCGCCGGTCTGCCCGAGGAACGGATTCACCGCAACGCTTGCGGCCAGCGGGAACAAGGGCGGAACCGCTTTCACCGCCGTATTGGCCACGGCCACCAGTTCAAGCAGGGCGGCCGGATAGGTTTCGTGTTTCATGAGCATGTCGGTTTCCCCTTGTTCAGGTGCTGGACCGTTTCAACCAGCCGCCCAGCAGCCGGTCGAAGATCGCGTTTGCGTAAAGCCCGTTCGACAGGTGCACCCGAATGCCGACAGCGGCCGGGTGCGTCGCCCAAAGCGGGAAGGTCGCCTGCGCCACGGCCACCATGCCAAAGCTGATCAGCGCCAGCAGGATCAGCGCCCATTCCAGCGGTCCCGGCCCGGGGACCGGGGGCAGGGTGCCCGCGGTGATGTGCTTGGCCACCATTTGCAGGACGAAATAGCTTATGGACGTTGCCGCAGCATAGATTGCTGTCCGGCGGGTCAGCGCCGCCGGGGCGGCATCCGCGAACCCCTGCGCCAGAAGATAGGCCACCCCGAAAATCAGGATCACCCCCAGTGCAATGGCCTGCACCGACTTGCCGTCGAACCCGAACATCAGCCCGACAATGCCGTAGATTGCCATCGCTGCCGCAAAGGCCCGCAAAACCTTGCCGGCGCTTGGCACCGCCACCGGCCCGGGCCGCCGGATCGCGGCAACATTCCTGACCGCTTCGCCCGCGCTCAGAAAGGCGTGCGCCTTGTAAAGCGAATGCGCGACGATATGCAGAAGCGCCAGCGGGAACAGGGCCAGGCCGCATTGCAGGACCATGAAGCCCATCTGCGCGATCGTGGACCAGGCAAGCGATGTTTTCACCGCGGGTTGCGTCAGCATCACCAGCCCGCCGAACAGCGCGGTGAACCCGCCCAGCATGACCAGAAGGGCCATCACACCCGGCCCGGTCAGCATCACGTCGGCAAACCGGATCAGCAGAAAACCACCGGCATTGATAACGCCGGCATGCAACAGGGCCGAAACGGGGGTCGGTGCCTCCATCACTTCGGACACCCAGCCATGCAGGGGAAACTGGGCAGAGGCCAGCACGGCGGCCACCGCGATCAGCAGCCCGGCCACATGCGTCATCGGATCAGGCCGCGCCACGCTCAGGATCGTCGCGATATCGGTCGTGCCGTAGGCCAGGATCAAAAGCAGCACGGCCGAACCGAGTGCCGTCTCGCTCATCCGGGTGACCACGGCCTTTTTCCGCGCCGCGCGTCGGGCTGTCCTGCGCTCGGGATAGAACAACAAAAGCCGCTGCAGCGTCAGGCTCATCAGCACCCAGGCCAGGAACAGCTGGAACAGGTTGCCCGACATCACCAGCAGAAGCACTGCCGCCAGCGTTCCCGACATCCAGCCGATGAACGCGCCCTGCCGCGCCTCGCCATCCATGTAGGTGGCCGAATACCGCATCACGATCCAGCCGACGAAGCTCACCAGAACCAGCATGGTGGCGCTCACCGCGTCCAGCCGTACCGAAAGGCCCGCCCCCGACACGCCGATCAGCGGCGACGTTCCCGAGCCGTCGCGCACAAGCAAAACGGCCGTGAGCGTCGAGACGACAAAGGCGGCGAAGGCCGCCCATTCGGACAGTCGTGGCAGGCGGCCCGGGCGCAGGCCCGGATGGCGGCTGGCGCAGAGGGCGGTGATCAGCATGATCAGCGGGCCCAGCAGCGGCAGAAACAGATGAATCATCGCGCGTTCCCCTTGGATCGGATCGGGCGTGATCGCCCGGAAAAGGGAAATAGAACAATGGTTCAATTAATATAAATTCATTGTTTGTAAGTAATAGTTCTATTAAAGCGAACATAATGCCGTTGAACTATCATCACCTGCGCTATTTCTGGGCCGTTGCACATGACGGGAACCTCACCCGAACCGCTGAGCGGCTGAATCTTTCGCAATCCGCGCTGTCGGTTCAGATCAAGCAGTTGGAAGAGCGTCTGGGCCATGCGTTGTTCGAACGCCGCGGACGGCAGTTGCACCTGACCGAGGCCGGTCGCATCGCCCTGGATCATGCCGATGCGATCTTCTCGACCGGGCAGGAACTGGTGGCGACCCTGCAAGAGACCGGCCGCACCCGCCTGGCCTTGCGCGTGGGGGCGCTGGCCACGCTTTCGCGGAACTTCCAGATCGGTTTCCTGCGTCCGATCCTCGCACGGCCCGATGTCGAGGTCATCCTGCGCTCCGGCAGCACAACGGAACTCCTTGAAGGTTTGGCGACACTCAACTTCGATCTGGTCCTGATGAACCGCGAACCGCCCGGCGACACCCTTGCGCCTTACGTGACGCACCACCTTTCGGAACAGGCGGTCAGTCTGGTGGGATCACCCGGACGGCTGGACCCCGAACGCCCCTTGTCTAATCTCTTGCGCGATCAGCCGATAATTCTGCCGACTTCGGACAGCACGGTGCGCACCGCCTTCGATGCTCTGGCCAGTCGGCTGGCAATCCGCCCGCAAATCGCGGCCGAAGTGGATGACATGGCAATGATGCGCCTCATGGCGCGCGAGGATATCGGTCTCGCTCTTGTGGCGCCCATCGTTGTGCGGGACGAGTTGGCCTCAGGGCGATTAGTCGAGGCGAACGAGCATCCGCAGATCAACGAGACATTCTACGCTATCACGCTTCGGCGCCGCTTCCCCAATCCCTTGGTTCAGGAGTTATTGACGAACAGTTCCAATCAGACATTTCTGCCTTGAACGCCCCGTTGGTGGTGTCGGTGTTCGCACTTGCTGACCTGTCGATCGCAAGTCAAAAACAATCGTTCGAACCGAGATGGGGCAAAGGCCTGCTTTCCGCCTATCGTGTTGAAAAAGCCGGGGAGCAGCCATCCAGCAGCCCGAACCGAGAATTTCGTCCCTTCAGAACGTCGGAATCCGCTGTTCCTCTGCAATACGGGGCATGGAAGTTGCGCGAAGTTCCACAACTCAAGCCCCGTTCGGGGTTTGAGAGGTCTTTCATCTCAATCCATCGAACGACGATACTTCGCCTTTCGAGTCCGACCTCTACGGGACATCGGCCCCTGACAAACGGCAGGCGGCAGATTTCCTGAGGCGCGCCTTGGTCGCATTTCGCGGTCGCAGTCCACTGTCAGTGCGCGATCATGATATGCCTCGGGACGGTGTAGTCCTCGAGCGCGTACATCGACATGTCCTTGCCATAGCCCGATTGCTTGAGCCCGCCATGCGGCATCTCGGTGACCAGCATGAAATGCGTGTTCACCCAGGTACAGCCGTATTGCAGCCGCGCCGAAACGTCGAGCGCGCGGCCGATATCCGAGGTCCAGACCGACGAGGCCAGGCCATAGGGGCTGTCATTGGCCCAGGCCACGGCCTGATCGACGTCATCGACGCGGGTGACCGAAACCACCGGTCCGAAAACCTCGCGCTGCACGATCTCGTCCTGCTGCAGCGCGCCTGCGATCACCGTCGGGCGGTAATAGAAGCCTGGCCCGCCGTGCAGATTGCCCCCGGTGGTGATTTCCATGTGCTTCTGCTCGGACGCGCGCTGGACGAAACTCGCCACCCGATCGCGCTGCCGCTGCGAGATGAGCGGCGGGATCTCGTTGAGCGTGTCGTCGGCGTTGTCATAGACGATCGAGGAGACCGCGCTGGTCAGGTCGGCCACAAGGTTGTCGTAAATCCCGGAGCCCGCATAGATCCTGCAGGCCGCGGTGCAATCCTGTCCGGCGTTGTAGTATCCGAATGCCCTGAGCCCCTGCACCGTGCGTTTCAGGTCCGCGTCGTCGAATACCAGGACGGGTGCCTTGCCGCCAAGCTCCAGATGCGTGCGCTTGACCGACTTGGAGGCCGCCTGCAGCACCTTGCGGCCGGTGGCCACGTCGCCGGTAATCGAGACCATGTCAACGTCAGGGTTGTTGATCAGGGCATTGCCCACGGTGCTGCCCTGCCCCACGATCACGTTGACGACGCCCTCGGGCAGGATCCCGGCCATCACTTCGGCCATCAGCAGCGCCGTCAGCGGCGTCTGCTCGGACGGCTTCATCACCACGGTATTGCCGCCCGCGAGCGCCGGCGCCAGTTTCCAGGCCATCATCATGAGCGGGTAATTCCACGGCGCGATGGACGCCACGACGCCGATGGGGTCGCGGCGGATCATCGAGGTGTGCCCTTCCATGTATTGTCCCGCCAGCGGGCCTGACATGTTGCGCACCGCGCCCGCGAAAAAGCGGAAGCAATCGGCGACCGCGGGAATCTCCTCGTTCCGGACCTCGTTGATGGGCTTGCCGCAGTTCAGCGCCTCCAGCTGGGCGAACTCTTCGAGCCGGGCCTCCACCGCGTCGGCGATCGCCAGCAACAGGCCCGACCGGTGGCCCGGTGTCGTCCGTGCCCACCCGGAAAAGGCCGCGCGCGCAGCGGCGACGGCGCGATCCACCTGCCCCAAATCGGCTTCGGGCATCTTGACGATCACGTCGCCGGTGCGCGGGTTGAGCACTTGCTCCTCCGTCTCGGTTCCCGCCTCATGGGCGCCACCGATCAGCATCTTCGTCTGCATGGGGTGTCCTCCGTTATTTGCCTTGTCCGGCAACCTCTTCGGTGCCGCGGGTAAGATAATAGGCGCCCAGGATGGGCAGCAGGGTGACCAGGACCACGATCATCGCGACCACATTGGTCACCGGCCGCTCGCGCGGGCGGACAAGTTCTTCGAGCATCCAGATCGGCAGCGTCTGCTGCTGACCGGCGGTGAAGGTGGTCACGATGACCTCGTCGAAGCTGAGCGCGAAAGCCAGCATCCCCCCCACCAGGAGCGCCGTGGCGATGTTGGGCAGGATGACATGGCGCAGGGTCTGAAAGCTGTTGGCGCCGAGATCCATCGAGGCCTCGATCAGGCTGCCGCTTGTCCTGCGGAAACGGGCGACGGCGTTGTTGTAGACGACCACGACGCAGAAGGTCGCGTGGCCCAGCACGATCGTCCATGTGCTGAAGGGTATGTCCGCGATGGAAAAGGCCGAGCGCAGGGCGATGCCGGTAACGACGCCGGGCAGCGCGATCGGAAGGATCACCATGAGCGAGATCGCCTCGCGCCCGAAAAAGCGCGACCGGCTGACGGCGGCGGCGCAGAAGGTGCCCAGAAGCAGAGCCATCGCCGTCGATATCGCCGCAACCTTGAGGCTTAGCTGCAGCGCGGCCCAGACGTCCGGCCGGTTCCAGGTGACGGCGAACCACTTGAGCGTCAGCCCGGGCGGCGGCCACTGGAAGGACTTGTCCTCGGTCGTGAAGGCGTAGACGAATATCAGCAGGATCGGCAGGTGCATGAAGAGCAACCCGGCCGTCGCGGCAATCTTGAGCGAACGGGGCGCGCGATCAGAGTGCATTGAAAGCTCCCATACGCTTGGCGATCCACAGGTAGACGCCCATGATCAGGATCGGCACGACAGCGAAGGCCGCGGCCAGCGGGATGTTCCCGGCGATGCCCTGGTGCTGATAGACGGCCTGCCCGATGAAGAGTCGCGAGGTGCCGATGATCTGCGGAATGATGTAATCCCCCAGCGTCAGCGAGAAGGTGAAGATCGACCCCGCCACGACCCCCGGCAGCGCCAGCGGCAGCAGGACGTGGCGGAAGGTTTGGCCCGGCCGCGCGCCCAGATCACCCGAGGCCTCGAGCATCGAGGCCGGGACCCGCTCAAGCGCTGCCTGTATCGGCAGCACCATGAAGGGCATCCAGACATAAACGAAGACGATGAACGTGCCGGTGGTGCTGACCGACAGCGAATTGCCCCCGATGACCGGCAGCGAGAGATAGGCCTCGAGCAGCCAGTCCAGATGCAGCCCCTGCAACGCCCAGGTCAGGATGCCCTCTTTTGCGAGGATCAGCTTCCAGGCATAGATCTTCACCAGGTAGCTCGACCAGAGCGGCATCATGATCCCCAGGTAAAAGACCGCCCGCCACGCGCCGCGGGCATAGCGCGCGGCGAAATAGGCAATGGGAAACGAGATGGCGGCCGAGGCGAGTGAAACGCATATCGCCATCGTCACCGTGCGCAGGATGATGTCGAAGTTGGAAGGACGGAACAGTTCTGCATATGTGTCGAGCGTCAGCTGGTACTTGATAAGCCCCGTGAAATGGTCGATCGAAAAAAAGCTCTGCGCCAGCAGCGCGAAGAGCGAACCGAGGTAGATGATCCCCAGCCACAGCGCCGGCGGCAGCAGCAGCAGGACGATCAGAACCGTCGGGCGCCGCCAGAGCAGGTCGGAGATCCGGGTGCCAATCCCCTCGCGCCCGCCTGCGCCCGCGCTGTCGCTCGCCGGCGCCATGCTCACGCCCCGGCCTGCATCAGATGCAGATCGCCCGACTCCCAGGTGAGGAAGACCTCGTCACCCTCCGCCGGTCGGGCAGCGTCCTGTGGCAACAGCGCGGTGAGTCGCAGGTCATCGACTTCCAGACTGACACGGGTGGCGAGCCCGAGGAAGCTCAGCCCGGTGACGCGGGCGCGCAACGGCCCCTCGGACGACAGCCGCAGCCGCTCGGGCCGGATCGCGCCAGGACGGCTCTCTCCGGTAAGCCGCGCCACCAGTGCCTCGGGAAGCACGTTCGATGAACCTACGAAATCGGCCACGAAGGGCACTTCCGGGCGAAAGTAGATGTCCTCGGGCGTGCCGGTCTGGATGATCCTGCCGTGATCGAAAACCGCCACGCGGTCGGCCATCGACAGCGCCTCGCCCTGGTCATGGGTCACGAAGACGAAAGTAATGCCCAGCTGGCGCTGCAGGCTTCTCAATTCCTCCTGCATCTGCTCGCGCAGCTTCAGGTCCAGCGCGCCCAGCGGCTCGTCCAAAAGCAGCACCCGTGGCTTGTTGATCAGCGCGCGGGCCAGCGCCACGCGCTGACGCTGGCCGCCGGAAAGCTCCGAAGGCTTGCGGGTGCCGTAGCCCGCCAGCCGCACCAGTTCCAGCGCCTCTTCGGCGGCGCGGTGCCGCGCGCGCTTGTCCTGCCCCGCGATCATCAGACCGTAGGCCACGTTGTCGATGACGTTGAGATGCGGAAACAGCGCGTAATCCTGAAAGACCGTGTTCACGTTGCGCTTGTAGGGCGGCAAGTCCTGCACCGGCTCGGCGAAGATGTGGATGTTTCCGGCGGTCGGGCGCTCGAAACCGGCGATCAGTCGCAGACAGGTGGTCTTGCCAGATCCCGAGGGCCCAAGCATCGCGAAGAATTCGCCCTCGGCGATGTCGAGGCTCACCCCATCCACCGCCCTTACCGCGCCAAAGTGGCGAGAGACGTCGTTGAAAGTCACGGCTGACATGGAACAATTCCGATAGTGGCCCGTGCCGAAGGCAAACCGAACGGCACGGGCGGGGTCAGTGGGCTCAGCGACCGCCGATCACGGCGATGTAGTCGGAGACCCAGCGATAATAGGGCACGCATTCGCCTTGGCTGGAGCAATTCGCGACCGGCGTGCGCCAGAACTTGATCCTGTCGAAGTCCTGCATGCCGTTGGCATCGCATCCCTCCTGCGTCTGCATCCCCGAGCCGTCCGAGCAGGCCGAGGGCACGGACGGCACCGCCCCGAACCAGACCGAGAGGTCGGATTGCAGGTTGGAGGAAAGCGTATGTTCCATCCACTTGTACGCACAGTTGGGATGCGCGGCATCGGCGTGCAGCATCGTGGTGTCGGCCCAGCCCGTGGCACCCTCCTGCGGGATCACGGAGTCGACCGGCACGCCGTCAGCCTTGAGCAGGTTCACCTGGAACGGCCAGGAGCCCGACGCCACCATGCCTTCGTTCTTGAAGTCGTCGATCTGGATGAAAGCGTCATGCCAGTAGCGGCTGACCAGCTTGCGCTGCTGGCGCAGAAGGTCGAGGGCCGCGTTGTACTGATCCTCGTTCAGCTCATAGGGATCCGTGATGCCAAGCTCGGGCTTGTGGTACATCAGGTAATTGGCGGCATCGGCGATATGGATCGGCCCGTCATAGGCCTGCACCCGTCCCGCGTTGGACTGGCCGTCAGCCAGCATCGTTTCCTCGAAGACCACGTTCCAGGAGTCGGGCGCCGTGTCGAAGGCCTCGGTGTTGTACATCAGGACGTTCGGGCCCCACATGTAGGGAACGCCGTAGTGGACGCCGTCCACGGTATGCCACGGCGCGTTCTTCAGCCGGTCATCCACCTTGTCCCAGCTGGGGATCAGATCGACGTTGACGGGCTGCACCCGCTTACCCGCGATCATGCGCAGCGACGCATCGCCGGACGCCGTAACCAGGTCGAAACCGCCCTCGTTCATCAGCGCCACCATCTCGTCCGAGGTGTTGGCCGTCTTGACCGATACCATGCAACCGGTCCTGTTCTCGAAATCGGTAACCCAGTCGAAGTTCGCGTCGGTTTCGCCCCTTTCGACATAGCCGGCCCACGCAACGATCGAGAGTGCGCCTTCGCCTTCGCCGATTTCGCTCATCTGCGCCACACCGGATGTCGGAACCCAGGCTGCGGCGACCGTGGCCATCAGCGCGGTCTTGAAATATGGTTTCATTTCGCTCTCCCTGTGGGACGGCACGACCGGCAACAACAGTCAGTTTGCACGCAGAATGCGCATGACGCGCGGCCGGGCGGCGGCCCGTTTTCTGTCTTTTCCATGACACCCCGGTCGGATGCGCCGCCGGGCGCTGGATCGGATATCACGGTCGCCTGACCGTCGATCCCTGCGTCACAACTCAAGTATGCGGGCGCCACGAGCGCAGGCGCAAACTCAAATAACAGAAACTTGCATTCGGAAAATCCGATAGCTCGCGCCGGTCAAGAGCGCAGGTGCCGCCCCGCATCCCCCATCTGGGCCAGAGAGATGAAATCACGCGCGGCCGGGGGCAGCGGCAGCCCCCGCCGCCAGACGACACCAACCTGCACGATCGGCAGGCTACCCGAGACATCGCGGTTTTCGATCCGGTCCCCATCAAGCGACCAGGGTCGGTAGACCAGATCGGGCAACAGCGCGACGCCCGCGCCGGTGCCGACAAGGCTCCGCACGGCTTCGACCGATCGGGTGCGAAAGGCAATGCGGGGCCTGCGGCCGAAGGCGGAGAGAAGGTTGATCGCCTCCTCTTCCATCTCGTCGATATTGAGGATGATCAGGGGCTCGCGCGCCACGTCGTCGAGGCTGATGCTTTCGCGGGTCGCCAGCTTGTGTTCAAGCGGCAGCCAGAGTCGGAAGGCCGAGACCGCGAGGATCTCGCTCTGCAGTGCCATCCTGTCCCGCAGGTTCGATGTCACCATCACCGCCACATCCAGCTCGCCACCGATCAGAAGATGTTCCAGATACTCGCCCGAATCCTCGATGGCGGAGATCTCCACCGCCGGGTTCATCCGCCTGTAGCGCGACAGCATGTCGGAAATGACATAGCCGGCCATGAGCGACGTGACACCAATGTTGAGTTTGCCCGAGGTGGCACCGGACGGATGCTCGAAAGCCCGCCGCGCATCGGATACGTCACCCAGGATCCGCGTGGCGTGCCGCAGGAACTGATGCCCGCTATGTGTGATGTTGAGCCCGCGCGCGTGCCGCTCGAAAAGCGGCACGCCCAGGTCGGCCTCGAGGTTCTTGAGCGCCTCGGTCACCGAGGACTGCGAGATCGACAGCGTCTGGGCCGCGCCGATGACCGATCCTTTCTCGGCAACGGCGACGAAATATCTGAGTTGTCTGAGTGTGAACGACATGGACCGCCCCGGCAAATGGACAGTGTATGCAACAGCCTTGCCGGTCGAAGTGCAAGTTCGAACTGGGCTTGCCGAGGCTCATGTCGGGGGCTTTCACAGGTCAGGATGCCTGGTCGGTCGCGGTACCGGAGGTCTTGCAGCAGTCCGCGAGGGCCGCGGTCTGGCGTTGCAGATCACCAGGCCGGAAGCATGTTTCCAGCAGGATCCGGCCCTTCACCTTGATATTGCTCCGGGCGTTCGGATGATACGGGGCACCGATTACATGTTGCGTGGCGCATTCCCTTGATGACCTGCTCGCCGTGGCTCTTTCGTGTTCCGGATGTCTGTCCATTCTCCACTCGCGCGTGGTTGCGATGAGCCGGTCCTCCCGTCTCAGATAGCCTTGGCGCGGAGGCCGAACACTTGATTGTCAACATCGAGCCTGTAGGCTGATCGCGCGATAGCGAACGTCTGCACTGCGGAGCAAGGATTACTGATCCATGTGGCCCCGATGACTTACCCTTTGCCGCCCCTCAACGGGTTGCGCGCCTTCGAAGCGGCCGCTCGGCACCGGAGTTTCAAGAAGGCTGCGGAAGAACTTCATGTGACGCCGGCTGCGATCAGTCAGCAGGTTCGCGCGCTGGAGGAATTCGTTGGCCGGCCCCTCTTTCGACGGCTGACGCGCGCGATCGTCCTCACCGATGCCGGGGCGGCCGCCGCGCCGCACCTGAAAGAAGGCTTCGAGCGACTGCGACAGGGCGCCGAGGTGATGCGGCTCGGGCGGGTCTCGAATGTCCTGACGGTAAGCGTGGCACCCTCTTTCGCCGCCAAATGGCTGGTTCCGCGGCTCGACAGGTTCCGCTCGCGCCATCCCGACTACGATGTGCGCATAGATGCCGCCGACGCCCTGGCAAATTTCGAGGAGGACGGCGTTGATCTCGCCCTGCGATATGGAAGTGGAACCTACGCCAATCTTGTCTCCGATTGCCTTATGTCGGAGTTTTCTTTCCCGGTCTGCAGTCCGCGTCTGCTTGCCGACGGGCCGCCGCTTCGCGAGCCATCGGACCTTGCCGCGCATACCTTGCTGCACGTGCAATGGAAAATGGAGGCCGAGACCGCCCCCAACTGGCGCATGTGGCTCCGCGCCGCCGGCGCCACGAATGTCGACGTGGAGCGTGGCCCGCGCTTCAGCGTCGACAGTATGGCCGTGCAGGCTGCGATCGAGGGTCACGGCGTGGCGCTTGCCAGCAACGCTCTGGCCTCCGACGATATCGAGGCCGGTCGCCTGGTGCGCCCCTTCCCGCCATCCGTCTGCGAGGCAACGAAGTTCTGCTATTACCTGGTGTTCCCGCCGGAAAATGCCGAAGATCCCAAGGTGAAAGCGTTCCGCGGCTGGATCAAGGAAGAGGTCGCCTTGTCCAAAGAGCCGGCCGAGGCGGCGACCCTTAAATGAAAGACCTGCCGGACCGGCGGGGACCTCGTCCAGCTGAGAGTTGAGCGCGGTCTTTCGGACCGCATGTTCGCAGGCCTTCCGATCCGGGCATATGCCACCGTTCCGACGTCAACGATGCCTGCGACTTTCGGTGCGAGGTGACCAGAGGATTTCCGTCGATGGCACAGCCGCTCACCTGCATTGTCGATGCCCCCCGGCAGCGAGGGGCATCAATCTTACGCTGACGCGGCAGCCCGCGCCGGGACGCCCGAAAGGGCGGCGCGGCATCTGTCGCCTGCCGTCCCGCGCTGCGCGGGGGTGCAGGACGACCCGCCCCTTCCCGACCCTTCGATGAGCGTCAGATCACCGGTCCTCCGACCGGAGACAATGGCCGCCCCCTCGGGCTTGGCGCTGCCTTGGCGCGAACGGGTTTCGGCGGCTTCCCGAATGGCCGGAAGGTCCGCATGGGTGATGCCAGCCCGGTCATCGCGCGCCGAGGCTGCATCGGCAATGCATTCGACATCCGCGCGCGTGATCCCGATGTCGCGCAGCATATGGTCGTTGAGCCGATAGAGATCTTTCCTTGTTTCCCGGGCCTGCGCCGCAAGGGTGAGTTCGCGGTCGAGGCGGCGGAACGGTGCCGAGACGACTCTCCATACACTCCGGAACGCGGTGTAGTAAGCCGCTGCCCGGGCTTCGCTTCTGCGCCTGTCGATGTCCCGGGCTTCGGAACTGGCGTGGTTGTGGATCCAGAAATAATCAATCTTCATGGCGTCTCTCCTTTGCGAAGATGCGGGACGTCAGGCGCCCAACGCATTAGTAAAACTGATCGAGAAATCGTGTCGTTCATGATCTCTCTCTTCGATGGAGCAATGTATGGACGCATACAATCTTTCTCACAAACGAGAATGTCTTGATGTATGAGAAAGAATTTCTAATTTGTTTTCTGACCCCTGATCCGCCCTTCGCTATTGATCCGCCCGCGTATCTGGCCGAGGCACCTGCGTCGCAGTTGTTCGAAAGGCGCCCGTTTCCGGAGGTCGGCGACAAGCCACGGCCGATCACGAAATCAAAATCAACGGGAATCCGCCGCAAACCGTCTTGTCCATGACAAAAAGGCACCAGGGCGGAGAAATGGCGTTCAACGGCCTTGTCCCGATCCCCTCCCCACGCCCCGGCAATTCAATCAAGCTCGCGTCACGCCGTCGCGGGGGTGGGGTTCGGACGAGGTGAAACTCACAAGGCTTGCGCGATCGGCCGGGTCCGAAGGCGCGGAAAATCTCATGGCGTCGGAAGGATCAAAGCAGCGTCAGATGCCCCTCGAGCCAGGGCAGCCGGGCAACCGCCGGGGCGACGATCATCTCCTGCAGCAAAGGGCGCAGTCGGTCGGTGACGCGGGCCGGCATGTCCTGCAGCACGCCCTTGCGCGCGGTCAGCGAGATGCTGCGCGACAAGGGCGCGAAGGGCAGTGGCACCAGCGTGACCCTGTCGAGGAACCGTTGCGCGCGCAGATAGCCCAGCGGCGTCAGGATCGTCCAGCCCGCGCCGCCCGCCACCATCGCAAGGATCGCGTGATAGCTGTCCAGTTCGAAGCGATGCGCCAGCGTGAGATTCTGCCGCGCCAGATGCGCCGCGATCTGCCGCCCCATATGGTGGCGCAGCGTGTACTGGATCAGGGGCAGCGCCCGCAACTGCGCCAGCACGTCGCCCCGCGCCTCGACGCTTCCCTTCGGCGCTGCGGCGACGAAGGGTTCGCGCATCAGCGGGTGGACCTCCAGCCCCTCGGCCGGCGTCCCGATATCCGCGGCCACCACCATGTCCAGCGCGCGCGCCTCGAACTGGTCGAAAAGCCGATGGCTGGCGCCGGTCTCCAACAGGAACTGGCAGGTCCGCAGTTCGTCGGCCATGTTCGACAGCAGGCGCGGCGTCACGTCGGCGTCGAAATCCTCGATCATGCCGAGGCGGAAATCCGTAAGCGCGGCCAGGTCCCGGTCCGCCACCTCGGCGCGGGCCTGCTGCGCCTCGGCCAGGA